>MVQW01000105.1 GCA_002067265.1 Methanomethylovorans sp. PtaU1.Bin073
TCTTGCAGCTCCTTATATGGACGAAGATACGGTGCATGCCATGTGTTGCAGGTTGCTGAGCCGTCATGCAGGTGGCATCTGGACTGCTGGCGGCATGGGTACGGGTTCCAATAAGGTTGTGACCATTAATCTGCCTGGCGTGGCTCTCAGGTCAAATGATGAAGATAATTTCATTGTACAGCTGAACAATGCACTCGACGTAGCTCGGCAGGCATTGCTGGAAGGACAGGAGATTATCCGGAGATCTCTTTATGATTGGAACCTTTTGCCCTGGCTGCTCAACAAGACAAATGATGGGGTGCCGTATTTTGATCTTGGGAAGCGTCATCTTACATTTGGTTTAGTGGGTATGAACGAATGTCTGCTGAACCTGACAGGAGAAGGTATTGATAAAAAAAAGTCTACAGGTATCAAAATAATTGCTCATATCCTTAAGAGGATAGAGGAGTTCTCCCGTGAGGACGGCATAGAATACACTCTTGAGCAGACGCCTGCGGAAAGTACTGCACACAGGCTTGCCATGATCGACAGAAATAACTTCGGGGAAAAAGCTAAAGTGCAGGGTATTGAAGGAGCCTACTACTATACCAATTCTACTCATATGCCATATCATGCAAGTATATCTCTCATTGACAGGATCATTATTGAGTCAGAATTTCATCCTTACTTTACAGGAGGTACTATCTGCCATATATGGATGGGTGAAAGTTATCCCGATCCTGTCGGCCTGAATGATTTTTTCCAGAAACTTGCAGGAACAAAACTTGCTTATTTCTGCTTCTCTCCTGATTTTTCGATATGTTCTGCAGGTCACACTTCCAGGGGCGTAAGTGAACTCTGTCCCATGTGTGCAAGCCCTGTTATCGATCATATATCCAGGGTAACTGGCTATTATGGCCATGTGAACCAGTGGAATCCCGGAAAAAAAGCGGAATATGCTCAGAGGCACAGATATAGGATGCAGTGCTAGAAAAACGCTAAATACAGACCTGCATATTATATTGCATGGACCCTAGGATAGTGGACCCCAATATAGCAAAGGCACTAGATTGGATCGAAATGCAAAAGCTGGATTCCATCAAGGAAATAGCTCGTGTGGTTTGGGCCCGTGGGGTCTGGAGCCTTCCCAGCTGTCATACTGCTCTTCTTCTAAGGCTTAAAGGCAATCCTCCATGGGGTGGGGATGTAAGGGAAAGTGCTAGAGTTGTTTCTTCTCTTTCTCAAATGGGTCTGATCTTCCCGGATATGGAACAATGGATTCTTTCACAGAAAAAAGGTGGTTCATGGAATGGTAATGTGTACGATACCACATATTCCCTAATAGCTCTGGCAGATATGGATGTCCATGACCCTGAAGGATGTAGATGGTTATTTGATAACTACGGGCCACAGTGGGAGCACGTAGGGACCACTGCCCTGACCATTACTGCTTTGATAATACAGGGTGCTATACAGAGAGAGTATTACGACTTTATCGATAAGAAAGCACACTGGTTACTTGAAAAACGTGAACTGGATGGTGGATGGAAGAACATAGCAACTAGTAATATAGTCATGCAATCTCTTTTGATGGCGGGTTTCAGAGAAGAACTTAATGTTTCTATAGACTGGCTCATGAAAAAACAGAACTCAGAAGGGTTTTGGGGTAAAAGTGAGGACAAAGTTGTTGCTACGTCCCTGTCACTGATCACTCTTGCATTGTGGCAGTCATAAGCTTTTCCAATGGATCATGTGAAACTAATATATATGAGAGGCCAGCCTATACCTACACGTTTTTAATTACATTGCCTTGTGTCAGTGATATAATGAATACAGAATTTATCAAGTACCATCCTGGTTCCGATACTTACGTCATTCAGAGAAAAGCATACTTTGAGGATAGAGTTCTCATTAAAGGTAATCTGATAGTTGGCGCAGGATGCAATTTCTGGCAGGAATTGAGAGTTGAGGGAAATCTTGAACTTGGAAAGAAATCCTTGGTCAAAGGTCATGTGCAGGCACACAATGCCATTATTGGTCCTCACTGTGAGATAAAGGGTGATGTGCAGGTTGATAAGGACCTTACGCTAATGGATGATGTGAAAATCGAAGGTTCTGCCACATGTGGCGGACAGATGTTAGTGCGTCCAGGCTGCTCCATAGGTTTTGTAAAAGCCGAAAAAGTGCTGGAACTTGTAGGGAAGGCCAGCATAAAAGATGTAGAAGCCGGAACGAAAGTGATCGTACGTTCCGAATGAGTTTGTATTTCCTAATTTTATCTTTTTTTTGTATGTTTTGAATATTAATCAATTCTCTCTTTTCTTTCTTCGGAGAGCAACTTCAATACAGCTGTCCTCAATTTATTAGCCTCAGGCCCTGTTCTTATTCTGGGTCGTGGAAGATCTACATCTATGATCTCTTTTATTTTCCCGGGACGTGCAGTCATAACTACTATCCTGTCAGCCAGGAATACGGCTTCATCCACGCTATGAGTAACGAACAGGATGGTTATGTGTTTCTTATTCCATATATCCAGAAGTTGGTGCTGTAAAGAATTCCTGGTCTGAGCATCCAGTGCTCCAAAGGGTTCATCCATGAGCAATACTTCCGGTTCATTTGCGAGTGCGCGGGCAATAGCAACCCTTTGTCTCATGCCTCCAGATAGCTCATAAGGAAAGCTGTCTTTAAATTGTGTGAGGCCTACCAGTTCAAGATATTTCTCAGTTTCTTTTATTGCCTGTTTTCTTGAAACACCTTTCATCTCCGGGCCGAAGGTAATATTCTCAGTTACAGTTCTCCAGGGGAAAAGTGAATACTCCTGAAACACCATACCTCTTTTTGAATCAGGTATCGATACTTTTACTCCATCCAGTAATATTTCTCCTGAATCGGGATTATCAAGACCAGCAATAATACGCAACAGAGTCGTCTTACCGCATCCAGAAGGGCCTACAAAACATATAAACTCCTTGTCATTTATGCCAAGGCTCACATTATCTAATGCAAGGGTTTCAGATACACCTTCTTTTCTGAAAGCACGGGTAATATTCTTTATTTCTACTTTTCCCATTATCTGACAACTCCTGCCTGCCATTTCAGAAGACGTTCATCTATAATGTACCTAAGTACCTTGTCAATGAACAGTCCCAGAAAACCCAGAACCATCATGTATACGAGTACCATATCCATCTGGTGAAGATAATAATGATGCCATATCTTGAAACCTAGCCCGTATTTGCTTACTCCAAACATCTCTGCAGCTACCAGACACATCCAACCCACACCAATAGCTATCCTTATGCCTGCAGCTATGGAAGGAAGAGCAGAAGGCAGTGCAATATATCTTATAAGGTCACGGTCTTTCTTGCATCCTAGTACCCTGGCTGCTTCTACATAGACCTTTGGTACGTTCTTAAGACCTGTAAAAGTGTTAATAATAATTGGGAACACAGCTCCTATAAAGATTAAAAAGCCTGCTGATGCTGGCGTGAGACCCAGCCAAATGATGGCAAATGGTATCCAGGCGAGCGGGGGAATAGGTCTTAATATTTCTATAATTGGATCAAGTATCCTGTTAAATGCTGTGAACCAGCCCATTATCATGCCAATGGGAATTCCAACGATTAGGGCAGCTACCATTCCAATAGAAAAATGTAACAAGCTGTGTAGGAGGTCAACGAATACCAATGGCGTTTCTAGGGCAAGTGATCCAATCTCTAATACAGCGGGGCGCTGAAAAATAACTAATGCAGCAGAAATTACATCAAGAACGCTTGGCAGGAATAACTTGTTACGAACTATGAATTCCGCTACTATTTGCCACAGCAGAAGGGCAGAGATAATGGATATTATCTCCACTCCTCTACCCTTTAGCATGTGTATTATTTTTTTAATCATTTCCGCTTACAGAACTCCTTGCTTATTCATGAAAGTTGCTGTTAATGCACTCACTTTTGCAAGGAATCATAAAAAGACATATCAAATATATCTTTTTCCGTAAGTGGCTTCTTTATGTATCCCAGTTCATACTGGATATTTGCATAGTCTACAGTTGAGTTCACTATCAGGTGTGGATCTGCTACCCATGTGCCATCCCATTCTTTTATAGAGTTCTGAACAATGGTTATATTCATTTCCTGATCAGCTGCATAGATTTGAGCCGCTTCATCAGGATGCTCATTGTTGTACTCTGTAGCGTCCATATGTGTCTTTACTATCTGCTCCACTACTTCGGGGTGGTTCTTGATGAGGTTTCCACTGACTACAACTACACAGCATGCATGGTTTGGCATAATCTCACCGGATTGGACAACAGTTCTGCCATAGCCTCCCATCTCTATTTGAGTTGGAGATGGATGTGGCAGGAACACTGCGTCAACCTGGCTGGCTGAGATAGCTGTCACAGCATCTGCAGGTGTCATGGGCAAGATAGTTACGTCTTTATCCGGATCAATGTTATTTGTTTTCAGCCAGTTCCTCAAGAGCGTGTCCTGGATAGTTCCTGGTGGGAATGTAGCTATCTTCAGTCCTTTTAGATCTTCTGGCTTTTCATAAGGTATGCCAGTGCGCACTACAAGGTCAGAGCCCTGCACCTGAACAGCAGCTACGATCTTGGCATCAAGACCTTCGCTTAGAGCGGATATGAATGGTGCAGCCCCTACATATGCCACATCAAGGTCTCCTGCGAGCATAGATGTCATTTCCGGGGCTCCACTTGGGAACAAATTCTCTGTTGTTTTAACTATGCCCAAAGGGGCGAGGGTATCATTCCATAAGCCTTTATCCCTTGCTGTCAGATAAGCTATCTGATGGGTACTAGGCTGATATCCAAAGTGTATCTCTGTCAGCTCCTCTTTTTGTTCAGGTTCAGCACAACCTGAAATAAATGCAATTGCCATCATAGCAGTGATGATAAAAATGGCTCCAAGAATTCTGTTAATTCTTTTGTTGTACATATTAGTACCTCTTTTTCTCAACAGTGAAATCGTTCTACTGAGTTATATTTAATGTTTCCCATGCCCTATAATGGAATTTTCCTGAAAGTATAAATAGTACCTTCTCTTTATCCTCCAGAGGATATTTTGTGCGATATGGAGGAATTATGGAATCATCAGACAAGATAGTGGATGCTATATTGGACTCTTATGAAGGCTTCCAAAAAACATTTTCTACAGTACTGAAAGAAGACCTGAATCTTACTGCGGTTGAGTTTGCACAAGAAGCAAACATTCCTGCAAGTACTTTATACAAGATAATGTCAGGTAAAAGAGAGCCTAACATGAAAACTTTACGGCAGATAGTTAAAACCATCAGGAGGCTACAGAATGCTGAAAGAGGAGAATTCATAGCTGTTATTGCTGCAAGACCTGTGCTTGATAACATAAGAGAAACAAAAAAGAGAATAGGTGGAACTCTCTGTACTATAAGAGAATACTCTGCAACTTCCATCGAAGAAGCTATTATTGCAGCTGTTAAAGCAGAACGTGAAGGGGCACGTGCGCTTGTGTGTGCACCTATTGTAAGCCCGACTGTGGAAAAAATACTACGGATCCCTGTGGCTACGATCATGCCAAAGAACAGCCTTATAGAAGCGATAGAAAGAGTATCCAAAAAAATAAGTTAATTGATTTTATCGGATAGATCCGATAAAATCGTTTATTTTTGCTTTTGCCATTTCCACTGTCATACCACCTGCTGTGAACAGATACCCAACACCTGCTGCAGCCAGTAGTATGATACCTCCAAGGACATACCATATGGCGCTTGATTTCTTCACTACTACGTAGCTACCTTTCAAATCCTGCACTGAAATATTGTATGTGCCTGGTTCTTCTTCAACATGGGTAAATTCTACTTTCGTGGAATTCCCGTTGTTAAGCGTCACTGCCTGAGAACTTACTGTAGTACCATTGACCTTCAACTCAACAGTATAGTTGCCAGGTGCTGTACCAGTATTTGCTACATCAACTGAGATTGTTGCTTCATCTCCTGCCTTTACTTCAAGCGGTAAGATCTGCATGTTTGTGAATGTGAACTTAGCTGCAAGTTCCTTTACCTCAAAGTTAAGTTCAGCATCAATCAGCCCTGATTTTGAAGCTGTTATTTTGTGCATACCAACTCCTGTGAGGGTATAGGTTATGTTCCCGTCTTTTGAAGTGTTACCTATAGGGTTACCATCAAGAGTGATCTGTGCACCTTCAATAACTTCGCCACCTATAGCTTTAAGGACGACAAATTTTACATTTGTTCCTGCATAAATTTCATCAGGAGTTGTGTCTATTGTCATTTTCCTTGATTCATCCTGGGATGATATTACTTCAAACTTAGCAGTTCCAGAAACATATCCATCCTTTTCTGCAGTAATGGTAAAGTTACCAATCTTGTCCGGTGTATACTGTACTATACCTTCAGCAGAAGTAGAGCCAATACTTTTACTATCTATTTTTAATGTTGCATTGCTTACAGCCATACCTCTGGAAGTAACAGAAATTTTCATTGCTGTGCCTTGGGCCACTACATCTTCCATCTGTATTTCAAGTGAATCAGAAGAGGTCGTTTTCACTTCTACAAAGGGGTAGAACCTGACTTCACTACTGTCGGCAACCTTAAAGGTAACATTTCCCATAACTGGGATCTCTTTGCCCTTTGTAAGTGATATTGAGTCCTCGTTCTTCATGGTAATACCGTCTTCTGAGATGCTGGTTACTTCCATTTCTTCAAAGGTTTCGCCGCTTTCTACGGACACGTATTCATCTGATATCTGGAATATTCCATCAACGAAGACTGCGCTGCTTTCCTGTCCCTGGAATACATCCTGGAAATGAATGGCTATTATAGGTACGTCATCAACATCTCCTACATCCATTTTATACACATATGTGCTACCTGATGAGACTATATCATCGTCTACTTCTTCTCCATCCTTTGTGAGGCTGACGTATACAGTATCTCCATTTACATCAACTTCAACAATGTTTAAAGCATAACCTTCTTCCATTGTAAAGGATGTACCAGATACAAGGGATGTTTTATCACTCTCGTCAAGAAGCACCTTTGATAGCTGTCCTTGGGATACTAAGCTAACAGAATCTGTGAAATCATTTTCAGGATATCCTGCAAAGTATTTCCCAGCCATAAATCCGATGACATCAAAGTCTCCCCAGTCATCGTATTCGAAGCTTACATTTTCCGGGGTAGAAGTGTACACAAGATCGCCATCATCAATTGTTCTGTCCGATAATTCGGTGATCTCAAGATTTTCGGTACCTATTCCTTCGTCAATGTTATAGTAAAAGCCCTCGAAGTTCAAAGGTGTCCATTCAAAAGCTTCGCCTTCTGAAACGGTACCTCTTAATTCATAGGTCCCTGCTTCTGACATATCAACAAATGGAGCAAATCTCAGAGTGGAATCATCAGCAATGATGAATTTCAGTTTACCCATTATACTGACGGTTTTGCCCTTATTCAGGGAAATTGAATCGTCATTTTCCATGGTTATTTTCTCATCGCTTACTGTCTTGAGTTCCATGACTCCATAGCTGTCGCCGGAATCAATAGTTATGTAGTCGTCAGATATCTGGAAAATAGCATCAACGAATACTGCACTAGCCTCATTACCCTGGAATATATTACCAAAGTGCACAGCTATGACAGGTATGTCGTCTCCGGTATCTCCCAGTTCTGTTTCATACACATAGGTTCCATTGTCTTTTACTATGGTTTCATCGATCTGTGACCCGTCTTTTGAAAGGGTAACGTATACATTGTCACCATCCGTGTCAACTTCTACAAGATTCAGAACGTAACCATCTTCCAGTGTAAGGCTTGAACCGGCATAAACAGATTTTTTATCATTTTCATCTATAAGCACTTTGGAGAGTATACCGTCTGACATGATACTGTTCTCGTCAGCAAATTCAGTCGTATCAAGGTATCCTGCAAAGTATTTCTCAGCCATGAATCCGATTACCTGATAATCGCCCCAATTATCATATTCGAACTCGGTGGTTATAGGTGTGGTCTCATATTCCAGATCCCCTTCATCTATAGATCTGTCAGAATCGCTTTCAAGATGTACTGTCATGCTCTCTGATCCATCTCCGGTATCAAGGTCATAGTAAAAACCGGAGTAGCTCAGGTAATTCCATGTGTAATCAAGAGACTGATTGGCATTAGCATCCCATATACGGTCCCCGCTTAGATATGTTTTAGAAGCCACAGTCCATGTCCATTTATGCTGATCATTTCCATTGGTATTTGATGCTACTGCTGTAACATTATAGGAGCCTCTATCCTCGCCAGAAACATTAAATGCCGCAATGGATACTGAAGAGTTTGTTTGTTCAAGTTCTCCATCTATGTACCATTTTATTTCTGCGTTCTGATTCGTTTCGATGGTGAAGTTCTGATAAGTATCCACTGCACTTGAAGGATTACTTTCAGGGCTGAATTCTGTGATCTCAAGTGATTCATTTTCTGCTTCTGCAACTGTCCAGTCCCATGTCTGCTGGTCAGAGTTGCTTCCATTGGTTGCAATAACTGTTACATTATATGTTCCAGCAGGAGCAGTGTTATTTGAGTATGAACTCGATGATCCTGTATCAGTATCGATCTCAACATTATCGATAAGCCATCTTATTGTAGCTTCCTGGTTGAGTGTAATATTGAATTCCACTTCGCTTCCTGCTGTTGAGCTAGGAGTTGTATCTGTAGGATTGAAATCTGTTATCGTGACATTTTCATTTTCTGCTTCTGCAACCGTCCAATCCCATGTCTGCTGAATAGAATTGCTTCTATTGGTTGCAATAGCTGTTACATTATATGTTCCAGCAGGTGCACTGCTGTTAGAATATGAATCTGAGGATGCGGTTGCGGTATCCCTTTCAATACCATTTATAAGCCATCTGATCGTTGCTGGCTGGCTGAAAGTGATATCGAAGTTCATTGTATCCCCTGCTGTAGAGTCGGGGGTGGTATCATCAGGATTGAAATCATCTATGGTCAAAGACTCACTTTCCACAGTCCATGTCCATGTATATTCATCGCTTCCATTGCCATTTTCTGCTACTGCTTTAACTTCGTATGTACCTGCAGGTGCAGTATTGTTAGAATAAGTGGCAGCCGTAGTATTTTCATCAGTTTCAAATTGAATATCATTCAAATACCATGTGACATTAGATGTTTCATTTATACTCACACTGAAATCTTGATTCACACCAACTGCTGAAGTCGGATCGCTAGCTGGATCGTGGTCAGTAATGCTCGGGACAGCAACTGCTCCACCTGCCAGCAAGATCAACACTAAACATATTGTAAAACCTAAACGGGTTTTCATAACATAACCTACCATATTTCTACTTTACTTGATTTCTTGAAATTTTATTTATTATCTGCTATCTTTAACTGTTCATAGCCTTTTCGTTCCACTTGTAACACAGTACCATCCGACTTCTGTATGGAGATTGATTTTTCATGAGGCATAACCTCTCCGATAACACTGATATTGCCCATCTTCAGCACTTCTTCAATGCCTTGCGGCCTTACAGTGAAAATCAGTTCAAAATCACCTCCAGTATAAAGGGCCATAGAATTTAGAGTTACCCTGTCATAAGACATTAATTCTTCTACTTCAGGCTGCAAGGGTAATTCTTCTTCCTGTAACCTGAATCCAACTCCTGATGCTTTAGAAAGGTCATAAAGTGACATTGCTATACCATCGCTTGTATCCATCATGCTCGTTACATGTCCAAAGGAT
>MVQW01000106.1 GCA_002067265.1 Methanomethylovorans sp. PtaU1.Bin073
CACTGGTAGTGCTTCCACAGATGATAAAGGCATAGCAACGTATTCATGGGACTTCGATGCTTCAAATGGCATAACCTCTGAAGCGACGGGAGTTGCGACTACTCATACATATACCACAGCAGGAACCTACACTGTAACTCTTACAGTAACCGATACTGCAGGACAAAAGTCAACAGATACGTTACAGGTAGCTGTAAGTAAAACAACCAGTACAATTTCTTATATTCCAACTTATGACAATAGGTTGCGTGAGTCATTGCCGACTACTGTTCTTTCCACAAGTACATATATTGACGTTGGAAGGAGTACAGATAGCGTATGCAGGGATGTAATGCTGTTCGATCTGAGTGGATATAAGACAACAGATACGATAAGTAAGGCAACACTTTCTCTGTACTGGTACTATCCAGCAGGTGCAACACGTACTACTGATACTATTGTTGATATCTACAGGCCAGTTGCATGGAACCCAAGTACTGTTACCTGGAATTCCTGGACAACAGAAGGAGGAAGCTGGTATGATAAGAATGGTACTTCTCAGGGAAGTACACCATACACATCTATTACTTTCCCAGCCAAAACAGTGCCTGATAACAAATACTATGAATTTGATGTTACACAACTTGTACAGGAGTATGTAAGTGGTAAGTACATAAATACTGGTTTCTTCCTCAAGGCACGCACTGAAAGTGGAAATTACATTGCATTCTACAGTTCAGATTATCCAAATGCTTCAATGAGGCCAAAGCTAACTGTAACATGTTAATTTAGAACAGAAACACACGTTGTGAGCGAAAATGTTTTTTGCTCTACTTATTTTTATTCACGTTAACCTTGAAATCTGAGAAATGAAATAAGGTTTATAGCCAAGAATCATTATTCACTATTGCATGATTTTATATTCCTTGGTCTGTTTATAAGTGTTTCATGAGACTTGATACTTATCTTGTGGATATGGGTTATTTCAGCTCCAGAGCACGTGCAAAGGATGCTATTATCCGCGGGAATGTAAGAGTTGGGGGAAATGTTGTTACCAAGCCATCTAAAGATGTAAGTACCGATCTACTTATTGAAGTCGTTGAAGGGCTTGATATGCCAAAAGGGTATTTCAAGCTAAAACTTATTCAGGAAGCTTCTGGTATTATTTGTGAAGGGGATACTGTCCTTGACCTGGGGTCAAGCGCTGGAGGATTTTTGCTATATGCTTCAAAGATAGCCGAAAAAATACAGGGTATCGAGTACAGTAAAGACTTTCATGCAGAGCTTAGCAAGATCACTGATGAGCATGAGAATGTAAGTGTAAAGTTTGGTGATGTTTTCACACTTCCTTTGTATGAAATGTCATCTGAGAAAGTGGATGTTATACTAAGCGATATGACTCTGGAGCCTGCCGACTCTCTTGTGGCACTTAAAAGAGTGCTTCCTCTGCTTAAAGAAGGCGGAAAATTGCTACAAGTCATAAAGATAAAAAAACGTGAGAGCAGAGAACCTTTTCTTTCTAAAATAGAGGCAATGGGTATTGAAATTCTCCAGGTTATAGAGCCAGAGAAACAGGAGATCTACGTGATTGGACACAAGCCTTTAAATCAAACCGATTTATGATGTATAATGATGGCTTATAGATTGGTTGGTGAGGGTGATCCAGTAAGACTTTTTGTCGGTGGTCTGCATGGAAACGAATGGATGGATACATCCGATATACTGGAGGAACTTGAACCGCCGGAAGTAGGCTCTTTGGCTATTATACCCGTCGTGTGCAAAGAAAAATATGTGTCTACTCTGGAAGAGCATTACTACAAAACACTTGGCAGACCAATAATAGAAGCTGTAAATGAACTAAGACCCAGCATTTATATTGAGTTTCATTCATATTCCAAAAAGAACCAGAAACATCTGACAGATGTAGAACGTATTCATAAGACTGGAGTTCCTGCATATAGCCAGCTTGATAATGATGTGCTTCTGGGTTCGGTATCTCCTGTTATAAGAAGAAAACACTTTCCTATGGAAGCACTATGCCTGTCTTTTGAGATCCAGAAAGATAATATTATATCAAAGGAATATGGAGCTAAACTCGCAAGAAAAATGAAAGAATGTTTATCAAAGGATCATTTTATCGAACAATTGAAAAAGAGATACCCTGCTCAAACGAGCAAAGTGATAGAAGATTACAGAAATTTTTATGGTTTGTAAGTAAGGATTACAAACCATGTGATTTACCTTCTTTTGGCCTAGTTTTCAGCTCATCCCATATTGTAATTGTGGATGTTGTGTGCAGGGTTAACATCCTGCATATCCCTTTCCTGTGCCTTGAGCATGTCGTCAACGCGCAATATCATGGCAGATACCTCTGATGCGGACTTGATGGCCTGTGTCTTGACACGGAGCGGATCAATCACATTGTCCTTCATCATGTCTTCTACTTTGCCAGAATAGACATTGATTCCACTGTTCTTATTCTTCCCAGATTCAGCACGCAGCTGCAGCAGCATATTGATCTTGTCCAGACCTGCATTCTCTGCAATTGCCTTTGGTATTTCTTCCATCGCATCGGCAAAGGCGATAACTGCAAGCTGTTCGCGTCCTTCTATGGAAGAGGCATAAGAGCGTAATCCCTGTGCTACTGCCATCTCAGAAGACCCTCCGCCTGGAACTATTGCTTTGTCTTCGAGGACAGATTTCACGACATTGAGAGCATCGTCAAATACACGCTCAATGTTATCAGTAACATGTTCACTGCCTGCCTTTATGAGGATTGTCACAGTGTTGGATTTCTTGAAACCAGTGATGAGAGTTTTCTCTTCATATTCGGATTCCTGCTCAACCATTTCGGCAAAGCCCAGATCATCAGCACTGATCTCGTTCATGTTCCTTACAAGCTTGGCACCTGTGGATAGGGAAAGCACAGTCATATCTTCATCTTTCAGTCTTCTGCAAGTGTAGATATTATGCTTCATGAAGTAGTGTACAGCGCTATCATCTATGTTCTTGGAAGAGAAAACAACGTTGGCACCTGTATCTATGACCTTATCCAGCATTTTACGGAAATTGATCATTTCTTGGTCCTTGAACGCGAACATTTCTTCAACACTACCAAGCTGGATCTTTGATTTGGTGTTGGTCTTGGAAAACTCTACTGGCATATCCAGAAGTGCGATCTTAGCGTTTTCAACTTTAGCAGGAGTATCAGGATGAAGACGATACTTATTGATGTAAATTCCCTTTATTACTTCGGTATCTGTTATCTTGCCGCCAACCTCTTTCCTGATAACAATCTTATTATCTATATCATACTTGCCATTTTCCTCTATTGCCAGCACTGCATCGACACATACTTTTGCCAGATGGTCTGCGGAAGCTTCTGGAGCTTTACCAGTAATTGAGGTTTCTGCTATATTTTCCAGTATTTTCCTGTCATTCTTGTCAACTTTAGTTGCAAAGTTTTCCAGAATCTCAATAGCTTTCTGTGCAGCAAGGTTGTATCCCTTGAAAATGACTATGGGGTGGAGACCTTTTTCAATAAGTTCTCCGGCTTTGTCCATGAGACTGCCTGCTATCACAACAGCACTGGTGGTGCCATCCCCTGCAATGTCTTCTTGCGTCTTAGCGACCTCAACGATCATTTTTGCAGTGGGGTGCTCTATCTCCATTTCCTTGAGTATAGTGGCACCATCGTTGGTAAGAACAATATCTCCAAGAACATTGACCAGCATTTTATCCATACCCTTGGGTCCTAAGGTAGAACGTACCAGCTTTGCAACTGCTTTAGCTGCGTTGATATTCATGGAAAGGGCATCTTTACCCTGTGCGTGCTCTGTTCTTGGGTCAATAATATAAACCGGCTGACCTCCATATTGTCCTGCCATTTGTATTGACATGCCTTGTTGTGCCATTATTTTGAACCTCCTGAATCCAGATGATGAACTTGTTTTAATGTATCTTTTTTTACGTATGAATTGAACTAACTGTATATGGTTCTATAAAAACGTTTCGATATGCAAATATGTGCTTTTGCATGGTCAAAGCATTTAAATCATTAATTCCATTTCTCGGTTATGTTGACCTTCATAGGATTGGGACTCTTTGATGAAAAAGACATTTCCCTGAAAGGACTTGAAGCTATTGCCCAGGCAAACAGGGTATATGTAGAGTTCTATACATCCAGACTTATGGGAACTACCGTGGCGAAGATGGAAGAATTATACAATAAAAAGATAACAGTACTCACACGGGAAGAAGTGGAACAGTATCCGGACTGGCTAGGTTATGCCAGGGATGAAAATGTAGTTTTCCTTACAGGCGGAGATACAATGGTTTCCACCACTCATGTTGACCTACGCCTACGTGCAATGGAAATGGCCATCAGTACAAAACTTGTGCATGGCTCATCAATATCTTCAGCAGTATGTGGACTTACCGGTCTGCAGAACTATAGGTTTGGAAAAGCCGTTACTGTACCTCATCCATATACAAGTAGCAGAGGGAAAACTGTCATATCGGAAACCCCTTATGATACAATTCTTCAAAATCTGGATCATGGACTTCATACTCTTGTTTTCCTTGATATTGATAAAGAAAAAGGTTACATGACAGTGAATCAGGCGTTGGACCTTCTTCTTAGGGTAGAAGAAAACAAAGACACAAAAATTCTGCAGGACAGGATAGCAGTTGGTATAGCCAGAGCTGGATCTGATTCCCCATCTGTTGCAGCAGATTACATTAAAAGCCTGAAAAACTTTGATTTCGGTGGACCTCTTCATATACTGATCATTCCGGCAGATACACATTTTGTTGAAGCAGAGGCATTAGTACAGCTGGCACATGCACCAAAAGCATTACTTGAAACTCAGCAGCAGTAGTGGAATATAATTATAGGGTACAAGTCTATATATCAAAACGACATAGGACATATTGGTTACATATAAAATATATCACTATTGAAATTAATATACGAGGGAAAAATGGTTCGAGATGCAGTTGGCGTGATATTTGGCGAGGCAGGGACATCCAACTTCAGGATACTATTATCAGATAGCACCAGTGTGCATCAGGGAGGATATGTAAAAGCCTGGCACGAGATCGATGGCTGGGTTCTTGCACAGGTGCTCTCCATCACCCGTTCAGGAGATAGTTACTCTATAGAGGAGGCAAAGAACGGTACCCGTAAGGACAAAAGCGGGGACAGGATAATCGCTGATGTGACGGTCATAGGCAAACGTGATGATTCAGGTTTGTTACGGTCACCTACAACTCCTTTTAGTCCGGGAGATCCTATCTACAAAGCGAACAACGAACTTATATGCAGTTCTCTTGGGCTCTCTGGAAAAGAAATGTTCATTGGCATGCTGGAAGGCACTGACATACCCGTACATCTTAATGTGAATAGCCTTGTACAGAAACATTGCAGCATCCTTGCAAAGACTGGAAGCGGTAAGTCATATACTGCAGGCGTGCTCCTTGAAGAGATGCTGGACCGTAAAGTACCTTTGCTTATTATTGATCCGCACAGTGAATATGCCTCATTGAAAGAAGAAGGAACTATTAGTACAGAAGTCGCAGGCAGGTTTAAGGTTTCACCGAAATCATATGCACAGTATGTTACCGTATACACTCCTGCTGACAAGAGCCTGAATCCCAAAGCAGATGAAGTGTTTCGGCTTAACGGCATGAACCTTACAGCAAAAGAATTGAGTGAGGCTTTTTCCAACAATTTCACCAGCACTCACATAGGTATCCTTTACGAGGCTATTGATAAGATCAAAGCCGAGATGGATACATATACTCTTGATGAGATTATTTTTGAGGTCAAGAACAATGATAGTAAGTCAAAGTGGAATGTGATAAGCTTTCTTGAAGAAATAAGGGAAAACGGCATACTTTCAACAAATCCCACATCAATTGAGGACCTTGTTCAGCCGGGAAGAGCTGCCATCATAGATTTCAAAGGTGTGAATCCGGATATTCAGTCGATGATCGTTGCGCGTTTATGCAGTACGTTATTCGAGGCCCGAAAGATGAATACCATTCCACCTGGTATGCTGGTGGTAGAAGAAGCTCATAACTACGCACCGGAAAAGGGTTTCAGCAAGACTTTAAGTTCAGATGTACTGAGAACAATTGCCTCAGAAGGACGTAAATTCGGTCTTGGATTGATGGTGATTTCCCAGAGACCTGCACGCGTGGACAAAAATATTCTTTCTCAGTGCGGCACCCAGATCATCATGAAGGTCACGAACCCTAATGACCTGAAAGCTATCAGCAAAGGTCTTGAGGGAGTAAGTTCCTATGTGGAGGACGAGCTCATGCGCCTGCCACCGGGAGTGGCAATGCTGGTGAGCACAGATATTGAAAGGCCTATTCTGGTAGACATTAGAGTGAGAAAAAGTAAACACGGTGGAGAATCTGTTAATGTAATGCGAAGCGTTAACATAAATACTGCTCCGGCAGCACCTCCCAGGAAGCCACCTGTAGAATATGTACATGAATCACATGTATCTCACCCATCGCCTGTATTAGAGCATCATTCCATAGAAGAGCATGTGCCTGCTCAGACCACTACAGCTCCCCCTCCCAAGAGAAAACCCTCAAGGGAAGTAAAAACGGAAGAGGGA
>MVQW01000107.1 GCA_002067265.1 Methanomethylovorans sp. PtaU1.Bin073
TCAGTAATACCTCCGCCAAGGCGGCCGACGAAATCCACATTCAGCTCAGCAGCTGAGCCAAGCCCGGAGATCATTACCAGAAATAGCAGTATAATTCCACATTTTATTTGTCTATTTAACTTGGTTTGCATTTATATCACCAGTCCGTTTGTAGGACTTACAGTTGTTTTTAAAAATTATATTTCGTTCAATATACTGACATATTTATATTTAGAGCTTTTGATGGATTGCCGATAGAAGCAGCTCAAAAAACACCCCCTATAGACGCATTACACGATGCATGGACATAGATAATTCGTTTATGATTGTGCACTAAAAGGAGTGTAAACTCTATTCCCACTGAAACATATCAAAATGTTAACTGACATACAAAATTCTGCCAACAAAACCCTTATAGTTCTCTTTTCAGCTCACGGATTCTTGTAAACGCGATTTAAATGGATAATTTTTTAACTCACAATCGCGTATGGGTTCAGACTAGTACAGTTAAAGAAAGAGGTAGGAACATGTCAGAGAAGAACCTAGTCGGTAACAAGATACGCCAGTTGCGTGAAGCACGGGAAATGTCAGTTGAAGAGCTGGCAGAAGCAAGCCATAGCAGTGTAGAACTTATACAGCAACTTGAAAATGGTGCTTTTATACCCTCATTGACACCCCTGTTACAAATTGCCCGTGCACTTGGAGTGCGTCTGGGTACTTTCCTTGATGATGCCACACAAAACTCACCTGTTGTTGTAAGATCCGGGAAATCCGAGCAAATAGTAAGGTTCTCTGGTAATTGCCCAACTCCACAGAGAAGCATATTGGAGTTCTCAGCCCTGGCATCCAACAAAATAGACCGTCATATGGAACCTTTCCTCATAGATGTACACCCTCTGGGATGTGCAGATATAAACCCTTCAGCCCATGAAGGAGAAGAATTCATCTATGTGCTCAAAGGCCAGATAGAGATCCTGTATGGAAAAGAGCAGTACAAGCTCAACGCAGGTGACAGTATATATTATGATTCTGTTGTCCCCCATCACGTACATGCATCCGGTGACAGTGATGCTCAGATACTTGCAGTAGTATATACTCCTCTTTAAAAAGGCGATATACATGATAATTACTACAGTCACACCCAGATTTGGAGATGCAGATGGTCTGAGACATATTAACAACATAGCTATCTCCGAATGGTTCGAGGAAGCCAGAAACCCGGTGTTCAGGTTCTTCACCCCTGACCTTGATCTTAGCTACGAGAAATGGAAATTAATTCTTGCCAGGACAGAGTTCGATTACCTGGGAGAAATGTACTACGGAGATGATGTGGAAATACGCACCTACATTGCAAGGATAGGCAATACCTCTTTTGTCATAGCTCATGAAGCCTGGCAACGCGGCTCCCTTAGAGCAAAAGGACAGGCTGTGACAGTTCACTACGATTTTCTGAACAAGAAATCTATGCCTATACCGGATGATATTAGGAAAAAACTTCAGGAACATCTGATAACTGAAGACAAAAAGTGAGCTAAAAATCAAGAATAAAGGGGGATATGAAATGCCTTTTATTGAAGATACTCTGGGCGCAGTTTTGGAGAATGTGGTGGCAAATGATCCAGACAGGGAATTCATGGTATACCCTGACAGGGATCTTAGGTTCACATATAAGGAGTTCGATGAGCGAGTCAATACACTTGCTAAAGGATTGCTGGCTATAGGAATTGGGAAAGGAGACCATGTAGGGATATGGGCTAAAAACGTTCCCGATTGGCTGACCTTCATGTTTGCCACTGCTAAGATAGGAGCTGTGCTTGTAACTGTAAATACTGCTTACAAGAGCCATGAAACAGAATATGTGATCAAGCAGTCTGATATGAAAGCTCTGGCGATCATTGATGGATTCCGAGATGTTGATTATATCAGTATAATGTACGAACTTGTGCCTGAGCTTAAAACACAACAGCGCGGGAAGTTGCGCAGTGAGAGGTTCCCATACCTTAAAAGTGTTATATTCATTGGTCAGGAAAAACACCGGGGCATGTACAACAGTGCTGAGCTTCTATTGCTTGGAAAACATGGCAATGATGAGGAACTCCACAGGATCAAAGAGTCACTTAACTGCAATGAAGTAGTGAATATGCAGTACACATCAGGTACTACCGGTTTTCCTAAAGGCGTTATGCTGACACACAGCAACATCTTAAACAACGGACTTTCTATTGGAGACAGACAAAAGTTTACCTCTAAAGACCGTCTATGCCTTCCTGTACCGTTATTTCACTGCTTTGGAATCGTGCTGGGAGTAATGGCTATCCTCACCCATGGAGCAACTCTCGTGATGCTTGAGCTCTATGATCCATTAATGGTGTTGGCGGCTATCCAGAAAGAAAAGTGTACGGCTTTGTACGGCGTGCCTACGATGTTCATTGCCGAATATACTCATCCAATGTTCAAGATGTTCGATCTTTCTTCCCTGCGTACTGGAATAATGGCAGGTTCTACCTGCCCGATTGATGCCATGAAAAGGGTCATAAAAGACATGCACTGCACAGAAATAACTAGTGTCTATGGTCTTACTGAAGCTTCTCCCGGAATCACTCAGACTACTACCGATGATGCTGTAGAGCTACGTGTGGAGACTGTAGGGAAAGCTTTCCCAGGCGTGGAAGCTGCTGTACTGGATCCTGAAACCTATGCCCCTCTCCCACCAAATACCATAGGTGAGATTTGCTGCCGGGGTTATAATGTAATGAAAGGCTACTACAAAATGCCAGAGGAAACAAAAAAGGCTATTGATGAAAAAGGCTGGCTGCACAGTGGGGATCTGGGTACCTGCGATGAGAACGGCTACTACCGAATCACTGGTCGTATCAAGGACATGATCATCCGTGGCGGAGAGAATGTATATCCAAGAGAGATAGAGGAGTTTCTGTATACCGTTGATGGTGTGAAGGATGCACAGGTAGTAGGTATTCCTGATGAAAAATATGGAGAGATCGTGGGTGCTTTTGTGATGCTGAATGATGGAGTACAACTTACAGAAGAAGACATCCAGGATTACGCCCGCACAAAGATCGCCAGGTACAAAGTTCCAAAGCATATATTCTTTGTGAACGAATATCCGCTTACTGCAAGCGGGAAAATCCAGAAGTTCAAGCTAAGGGAACTCGCTGTAAAATTGCTGGAGAATAAAAAGGAAGAGGTTTAAGCCTCTTTTCTCCAGTTTGTATTTTTTATCTTTTTTCCTTTTTCATTTGGTACACTAAAGCTAATCCCAGAACCACAGATACAATTCCAAACCCAGGAGTTTGTTTTGTTTGTGATCCTTCTTGTGTAGATGCGTTTTCAGGTGCCGGAACCATCTGCGAGTAATCCTCTTCTAGTGTCATAACAACACCTGTAAAAGCAGGATCATTTGTGTAATAATCATATACACTACCTACAAGTTCAGATGTTGTTGCATTCTCAGAAGGCAGATGAGGCACCATCACATCGATCATTGCTTTACTATTTGCTACCCTTACTTCTCCCATCTTCGGGGCAAGAGAATCGGCAATTGCATCAATGTCACTAAGCTGATCCTCAGTACCGTAGGTCATAAAAACAAAAAAGTCTACGTTACTTGAAACATTGGACAGATCTGCCATGTCATATGACTCAGGTACATCTACTGCCAGAGGAATCTGATTCGTTGTTTTTTGTCTTACTTCTTCAAGAAGCAGCATATTATCCTGGCATGCCTGCTCAGTATCCTCTGTACATGGATCGAGGGTAATGTCTATACCATCAAAATCAGAAAGGGATTTTGCATTGTAGTCCAGAATTGCACTCACAGTCGATATCAGCTGATCTTTTCCGGATGTTACATTGGTTCCTTCAGGAATAAAGAGCATAGCATACACTTTGATATTATTTGCATGTGCAGTCTT
>MVQW01000108.1 GCA_002067265.1 Methanomethylovorans sp. PtaU1.Bin073
CTGAAAAACAAAGGCATTCAAACGGATGTTGCAATTAGCGCAGCAGAAGCATTTGAAATGCTCAACAAAGAAAAAAAGTACGATCTGATCATTGTCGATTACCACATGCCTGCCATGGATGGCCTGGAATTTGTACGTTGCATAAGGGAAAAATTCCATTCAGGCTTGAATAAACAAAAAATAATCTTTTTATATAATTCAAATGATGGACCCCAGATGCTTGATGAATTAAAAGAGCTGGGAGTGCATTCCCATCTGGTCAAACCGGTAAAAGTAACAGAACTGTTCGAAGTGTTTGACAAACTTAGTTCTTCAGAAGATAAGCATAAAGAAAACATTGAGGAAATGAAAACTCCATTAGCAATTCATGCGCAGAATAGAATTTACTCAATTATGATTGCCGATGACAATGAAACAAATATAATGCTGGCTTCGGCAATTGTTTCTAAATTGCTAGCCGGAGCAAATATTCTTAAAGCAAGAGATGGGAATGAAGCGCTCGAACTATTTAAGAAAAACATACCTGACCTGGTGTTGATGGACATACAAATGCCCGGAATGAGCGGATATGAGACTGCTATGGCTATCCGGAACTTCGAAGTTAACGGCAAAAGTCATGTTCCAATAATTGCACTAACTGCTGGCACTGTGAAAGGGGAAATGGAACGCTGCAAGCAAGCAGGTATGGATGATTATATCACAAAACCTGTTATAGCAGGAACTATTCAATCTGTTTTGCAGAAATGGTTGATTGACCGTGGATCTTCCGAAGAATGCAGGGACAATAAATGTCATCCGGTTCATTTTGATAAGCGACTATTAATGGAAAACCTGGGCAACAATGAAGAATTAATTAATACTCTGGTAACTACGGCACTAAGTTCTCTATCCAAGAATCTTGACAAACTGACAATTGCTTTTTCAGAAAAGAATGCGCAAGAAGTTAAAAGATGTGCTCATCAAATTAAAGGTACTGCTCTTAATGTTGGTTTCAACATTTTAGCTGAACTGTCAGAGCAGGTAGAGACTGCTATTGAATTGGATGATATAAAAACGAGTAATTTATTGGAAAATATGAAATATGAAGTGGAGATTTTAAAGCACGATATTGATGTGCTTCCCAAAAACTAATATAAATAGTACCAAAACCTTGATATTGACTGTAATGTATGTTGGTGGTGGTGAGCAGCCGTGAAAGAGGAACTGATGGAGATTCTTGCCTGCCCCTTATGTAAGGGCGACCTTATTCTAAATACCCAAAGTAAAGAAGGTAATCAGGTAATAAAGGGTACTTTGTACTGTAAGAAGTGCAATGAGTATTACCCAATAGATGAAGGAATACCTAACATGTTGCCTCCGCACTTGAGAGAATGAGGGACATCAATTGCAGGTAGTTCACATTAATAGACTTGGCATAAATTCCATTGAATTTGATATGGAATCCATGGAGATACCTCTTTCTCCTGGAGAAGAGAAGAGCTTTGAGATCGTTATCATCAATTATGGTTCACCTACACATGTACATATTTCCGTAACCGATACACTCAGGCATAATATCACAATTCTTGAAGATAATCCATATGTTACTCATGAGGATTATGTGCCTGTGGTAGTCCGTATACCTTTTGATGGGAAAAAAATATACCAGGGAGATATGTTTATTACAGTCAGCCACGGCGCAAGGAAGAGTAGTTTTTCCATGGTCCTTGGTCAGCCACTTACAAGCTCTGGTGCCAGACCTATAGAGGTGGATGACTCTTTATCAGCACCCAATAAAGTATATGTGAAGAAAAAAAAGTCTGCTGGCACATGGAAAGAACAGTTACCAGACGTACACTTGGATGTGCTTAAAAGTAATTATAGTAATTATGAGACTGTGATTTCCAAGGCAACAATCTTTCTGTCAGGATTTCTCCTTTTAGTTCTATTTATATATACAGTTTCAAACGCATTTTCTTATATAGAGAGTTCTGTGTTAGGATTTTATTTTTCAGTAGTTATATCAATCATTTTTACTGTGTTTTGCGTATATCTCTTAATGAAGTTTCCAATATTCAAATGATCGAGGTCGTTGAGCCACATGAAATATATCGTAGTTACAGGCGGAGTAATGAGCGGTCTTGGGAAAGGCATCACTGCTGCATCCATCGGCAGGAACCTTAAGAACATAGGATATAAGGTCACAGCCATCAAGATCGATCCATACATTAACATTGATGCGGGGACTATGAGCCCCTACCAACATGGAGAGGTCTTTGTACTTAAGGACGGAGGAGAAGTTGATCTGGACCTAGGAAACTACGAGCGTTTCCTGGACACGGAACTTACCCGGGATCATAACCTTACAACGGGTAAGATCTATCAATCTGTTATTTTAAAGGAACGCAGGGGAGATTACCTGGGAAAAACCGTTCAGATAATTCCTCACATTACTAATGAAATCAAAGACAGGATAAGGAAAGTTGCTGCAAAGAGTGGTGCAGATATCTGTCTTATTGAAGTGGGAGGCACTGTGGGTGATATTGAAAGCATGCCTTTCCTTGAAGCTGTCAGGCAGATGCACCGTGAAGAGAAAGCTGAAGACCTTGTGTTTGTCCATGTGACACTTGTGCCAATAGATACCCAGGGTGAGCAGAAGACAAAACCAACCCAACATTCTGTCAAAGAGCTTAGAGAACTGGGATTGACACCGAATATTATTGTAGCCAGATGCAAAGAGCCTCTTTCCAGGAGCACCGCTTCAAAGATATCTATGTTCTGTGATGTACCAGAAGAAGCCGTTATCAGTGCTCATGATGCAAAGGATATTTATGAACTACCTCTTTTGATGGATAAAGAAGGCCTTACTCAATATCTTATCAAGCGCCTTTGTTTAACATCCACCACTTACGATTCTGCATGGGTCGAAATGGTGGAGCGTATGAGGAATCTTAAAGGTAAGGTCAATATCTGCATAGTGGGAAAGTACACGCACCTTGAAGATTCATACCTTAGCATCAGTGCATCTATAAAACATGCTTCAATAGAATGTGGCTGTGAATATGATGCTGATTGGCTAAATGCGGAAATGCTGGAAGAAGATCCTGAATGTCTCAAAAAGCTTGATGCATATGATGGTATCTTAGTTCCGGGTGGCTTCGGAGAACGGGGAACTGAAGGCAAAATGATGGCTATAAGATACGCTCGCGAGCACAATATCCCGTTTTTGGGGCTTTGCCTTGGAATGCAATTAGCTGTTGTAGAATTCGCAAGGAATGTAGTGGGTCTTAAAGGAGCTAACAGCACTGAATTTAATGAGGATACCCCTTATCCTGTAATAGACATACTCCCCGAACAGGAAGGAGTGGAGGATATGGGAGCTACGATGAGACTTGGTGATTATGAAGCTCAGCTTAAGCCAGGTTCCCTTGCAGAGAAGATCTATGGCTCATGCAATATAGTAGAACGCCACAGACACAGGTATGAAGTAAATCCAAATTTTGTAGACAAATTGCAGGAAAAAGGCCTTGTGTTCTCCGGAGTTAACAAGAACCGTATGGAAATATGTGAGCTTCCAGGTCATCCTTTCTTCTTCGCATCTCAGTTCCATCCGGAATTTAAGTCAAGACCAGGCAGGCCTTCCCCACCATTTAAGGCATTCATATGTTCCATGATGGAAAGACAGAAAAAGAAGTAATAATACTATTTTTAGAGGGTGCATTTACATAATGCACCTGAATTTCTTAAACGGTTTTTCTGTAAGAATGAGAAAAATCACCAATTATTTATATCGCGATACACGATAACTTTTTATGTTTCTATCATCACGGAATTTCTCTCTTTTCCTTATTGTGGCACTCATTGGAGCGCTGATTATAGCCACCGGATGTATCTCAAACCCCAAAGATTCGTCTGCAGATTTGAGCGGTGCTACGACATCTGTTGACCTGATATACTATACAGAACAGCTACCCCCTTATAATTACCAAGAAAACGGAACTCTGCGGGGAATATCCATCGATTTGCTCGAGGCAATTACCGAGAAGATGGGAAAAAAGGTTTCCCGAGATGATGTACTACTGATTCCATGGACTGATGGTTACCAGAAAGTTCTTTCCCAAAATAATACGGTACTTTTCACCACAGTAAGGCTTCCTGAGCGTGAGCAGTCCTTCAAATGGGCTGGGCCCATATATGCATATACCAATGTCCTTTTTGCCCGGCCGGACAAAGGGATCACAATAGAAAAGCCCGAAGATCTGAAGGATTACCGGATTGGAGTAATCGTTGATGATGTTGCTATCCAGCAGCTGATCGATGCCGGTGTGAATAAAAACCAGCTTGTGCAGGAGACAAATGCGTCCGTACTTGTTGACAAGCTTAATAATGGCGAGATAGACCTGTGGGCATATCCTGAGGCTGCAGGCCGGGATTTTACCGAAAGGGCAACCGGAAACCCATACTCGTTCAGGGTAGTTTTTACATTACCGGCCATGGAGGGCTACTATGCTTTCAACAAGAATGTTTCGGATTCAACTGTAGAATCTTTCCAGCAAGCCCTCGATTCACTGAAACAGGAGAAAGATACAGCAGGCATCAGCACATATGAGAGGATACTTGGCAGACATATACCATCGATTGGCCTTGCTCAACTTAACTACCTCACAGAAGAGTGGGCCCCCTTTAACTATCAGGAAGAGGAAAATGTTACCGGCATATCTGTTGAAACACTAGAGGCAGTCTTCCGAAATATCGGCGTGAATCGCACACGTGAGAATGTCCGCATTGTACCCCTGGCAGAAGGTTTTCAGGCAGCACAGAACAATACAAGCACCGTGCTTTTCTCCATTGTCCGCACTCCCGAACGAGAGCCACTCTACAAATGGGCCGGACCTTTTACCAAAGCCAGCTTCGTTCTCTATGCACCAGTGAGGAGCAACATTACAATATCTTCTCCGGAAGATCTCAATAAGTACCAGATTGGTGCGGTTCAGACATCCATAGAAAATGATCTCCTCACAAGCCAGGGAGTAAATGCATCACATATCATTAATGGTCAAACTCCGGAAGATCTGTTCAGGATGATGGAAGAAGGGCAAATTGACATGTGGGCAACGGGAGATCTGGCAGGGCGACATCAGATGCTACAGACTGCAGCGGATCCAGATGCTTACGAGATCGTATACACCTTGAGCGAGAACGACTTTTACTATATATTTAGTAAAGATGTTTCAGATACGCTGATAAGCGATTTCCAGCAGGCTCTTGATACAGTGAAAAATCAAAAGGATTCACAGGGAGTCAGCGAATACGAAAGAATCATCTACCGAAATCTTGGAGTAGGATGCACCAGGCAGACATTCACAGATGAAGAGGTAATGGCACTTGTGAATACAACTTCATCAGCAATCGAAAAGGATGCACTTGATACATTCCGGCGTATCAATGCAGCAGAAGCACCTTATCAGGACGCAGAGGAGCCAGCCCTTTACACATTCGTATACGATACGAATATGACAGTTGTTGCTCATGCAAACAACATCTTGCTGGTCGGCGTCAATTTCAAAGGGAAGACAGACGTTACTGGTAAACAGTACCGTGACGAAATCCTAGCCGGGGCTTTAGAGAATGGTACAGGATGGGTGGATTATGTATACATGCATCCAGTCCAGACGAATCTGTACTACAAAACTACTTACTATCGGTTAACACAGGGAAGTGATGGCAAATCGTACATTGTATGCAGTGGTAATTTCAAGAGTTGCGGCACATGATTGACCGCAATATTTATTTATCACATTTTTTACCCTAACAAAGCCTCTTGTGTTCTAATTAATGCAATAAAGGTTGATCCTGAGGATTAAGTCTTTGTTAAATTTCATAGTATATAATTTAGAAATATACATTACATATATTGTAGACGGCCCTTAATTTTATTTCATGTTATGGATTTATAAGTAGATACTGTGACTTTTATGCATGAAAAAGTATACACTTTTTATAATTGTTACACTCGTGACGGTAGCCATCCTTGGTGCTGGCTGTACAGACAAAGAAACAAATTTACCCCAGAATCAATCGGCCAATGCTTCCTCTGCATCTGCAGAAGAGGTGGTGGCGTTTGTTGAGAAAGCCTATGAATATGCTAATATCCATGGACAGGAAGCTGCGCTTCGTGAATTCAATAACCAGACTGGTCAGTTCGTTGATGGCGAACTTTATATCTTCGCTTATGACTTAAAAGGAAACACACTAGCTCTTCCCTTCCAGCCCGAGGTCATCGGCACAAACCGCTGGGATCTCAAGGATGCGAATGGTACCTTATATATTCAGGATGCTGTCAAGACGGCACAGTCAGGCGGAGGATTTATTCGGTATCTCTATGCAGACCCTGCAGACAACTTCACGGTCAAACAAAAGCTTAGCTACGTGATGATGGTTGACTCCGGGTGGCTCATCGGTGCAGGAATTTATGATTCACACGAGGATTCACCTATCGTTACAGAAGGGACAAACTCCCAGACAAGAGATAGCCTGAAATCTTTTGTGGATGAAGCCATTGATTATGCCAAGAAAAATGGAAAGGATGCTGCAATCAAGGAATTCAACGATCCTAATGGAACTTTTATACGCGACAATCTCTATATCTATGCCTTTGATTATAACGGAACTACCTTGTCGCTTCCCTATCAGCCACAGCTGATTGGAACTGACCTTTCAGAGCTTCAGGATCCCTACGGAGTGAACTATACTCAGGTAGAGATACTCTTAGCACAGCAAGGTGGAGGGTTCATTTTCTACCATTATTACAACCCAGCCCACAATATGACCCTTGAACCCAAGATGAGCTATGTCCAGAAGGTAGACGATACGTGGTGGCTGGGTGCAGGTATCTACCTGTCAGAAACGGATCAAAAGATGACAACAAATGATCTGGCTGACTTTGTTAAGAATGCGTCAGAATATGCGACTGCAGTAGGAGAGCAGGCGGCTCTTTCAGAGTTCTCGAAAAAGGACGGAGAGTTTTCCCTTGATAATGAATATATCTATGCCTACAATTACAACGGCACACTCCTTGCACACCCATATCAACCAGAGCTGGTTGGGACTAACCGGTCAAACTGGACCGATGTACGGGGGCTTCCAATGATAAAAATTGGTGCTTACACTGCTTCTAACGGTGGTGGGTTCATCGCCTACATGTACCCTGCACCTGAGAGTGGAGTTATCGATGAGAAAGCACTGGATACCTATGAACCGAAGATTGGCTACGTCTACCCTGTTGGAGAAAACTGGTGGATCGGATCAGGAATATACTTATCAGATATCGATAATTCTGACTCCGGTAGACCAGATGTCTTATCAGAGATGACAAAACTCGTGGAAGATTGTGCCGCCTATGGAAAAGAGAAAGGATCTACAAGTGCATTTGCTGAGATCTCAAACCTCTCCGGAATGTTTGTAAATGAAGAAGGGCACTACATCTACGCCTACGATTACAATGGCACGCTTCTGGCTCACCCCTACCTGCCAGAGAAGATAGGATCCAATCTAATGGAGAAACGTGATTCTTTTGGTATGGAGACGATCTGGGCATTGGCTGAAACTGCACATTCCGGTGGTGGTTACGTGGTTTTTATCTGGCCAAACCCCGATAATGAGAACAAAGAAGAGCTGAAGATCGGATATGTCCTCCCTGTAGATGA
>MVQW01000109.1 GCA_002067265.1 Methanomethylovorans sp. PtaU1.Bin073
TACTATTATAAAAGATGCTTTAAATAACGTTCTGCCGAAAGCAGGGATGATGAAAGTGCTTGGCTCCTATGCCATATATTGAACTTCAAGCGTGAACAAAAAGCAGAATCCATATTGGTGAAATTGATGAGCGTCGAAGATTTCGTAGTGAACACCGAAACTACAATACGGAAGTATAATTGGCTATCCTTTTTAATGGATATTGTTTCAGTAACTTTGGTATTGGATTCTCTTTTTATAATTTTCAATATGGACATGCTATTCCCACATATAAGTACTTTTGAAGTTTATGTTGGTTCTGAATATGGTATACTGGGTTTACAGGCAGGATTTGAAAGTATACTTCTATTTATGATCGCTTTCGTTCTTTCTATTCCGATAGCAATAATCCTTCATATACGGGACCGAAAAATCAATGTTGTTAGCCTGATAGAAAAAAAGAATGCCCTTCTTAATGAAAGGTTAAGTACTGCTTATGATAACCGGAATGTAACTAACATCATAATAGACGATTTAAGTCGCAATGTTAATGAAATAACAGTTAAATTACAACCAACAAATTTTATAAATTGGAGGAAAATTTACCTCGTAGTGATTTGCTTATTTATCATAAGTTCAACATTTACTGTAATACATGTAATAGATTATCGAACTAGCTATACACCCTTTGATTTATTAAATTTAATCGAACCAATAATCCCTCAGGAGATTGTAGATTATTTTGGAAATGGAGAAACTGGTTCGGAACTGGCTGTAATGGAACAGACAACAAATAATTCAGATAATACTAAGGAGAATCTGACCGGCAAAACTGCAATTGTAGTGGTGGAAGGAAAACAAGTTGATCTGACCCTTCCACCGGGTTCAGGAACAGGGTTTACACAGGGAGAGCAGGCTAATAATACACCAGAGGATTTTACACCCTCTTCTGCATACGATATTGGTGTAATGTCTTCGTCTATATATTCCGAAGAGTTGCCGGAAGGATATGAAAGCATAATCAAACAGTATTTTGAAGAAATGGCAGGAAAATAATGCCATGCAGAACATTCTATTTATCATGAAAGTAAGGGAGACCAGAGATGAACTCCAGTGAAATGAGTGCAGGAAATCTGTCACAGACATACCGGATTGCCAGCGATATGTTCAATGCATTATTCGCAGAGATCGGTAAGGTCGTAGTCGGACAGCAAGAGTATGTGGAACAGATGATCATCGCTATGCTCTGCAATGGGCATGCATTGGTTGAGAGCAATCCCGGTCTTGGGAAAACATTGACCATTTCTACTATTGCAAAGGTCATGGACCTGCGCTTTAGCAGGATACAGTGTACACCGGACCTGATGCCTGCGGATATCACAGGAACGAACATCATCGAAGAGCACGGTGGAATCAAGTCATTCAAATTCCAGGCAGGACCGATCTTTGCTAACATAGTGCTGGCTGATGAGATCAACCGTGCATCTCCAAAAACACAATCTTCAATGCTTGAAGCAATGCAGGAAAAACAGATCACTGTCGCCAATGATACCTATCTGCTTGACAAGCCTTTCTTTATCCTAGCTACACAGAACCCCATTGAGATGGAAGGAACTTTCCCGTTGCCTGAAGCGCAATTAGACAGGTTCCTCCTGAAAATATTGCTGGATTATCCTACATATGAACAGGAACTCAGCATTGTGGAAAGGTACACTAAGATGGATTCTCCGCAGGTCAGAAAAGTCATGAACAAGAACACACTGCTCGACCTGCAAAAACTGACTACAGAAGTGCCCATCTCTGATCAGTTAAAATCAAGAGCTGTAAAAATTGTCATGGCTACAAGGCAGAACAGCGAGCACATAGAATACGGTGCATCCCCCAGAGCCTCCATAGGTCTGATACTGGCAGCAAAGGCGCGTGCTCTGATCAAAGGCAGAAATTACGTAAGTGAGGAAGATATCGAGGTTATGGCTTATCCGATACTCCGGCATAGGATAGGTCTTTCTTTTGAATCCGAAAGAAAGGGTGTTACTCCAGATCAGATGATCAAAGGAATCCTTTCGCAGGTCAAATAAAAAAATAAGGCCATGAGGATATGAACCCCGGGAAACATACTATTAATGCGGATTTCTTCCGGCAGCTTGACAGTTTTTCCTTTATGGTAAGGAAAAGAGTATCCAGCGTATATGCAGGTAGCCGACGCTCTGTCAACAGCGGCAAAGGCATAGATACCGTAGGGTTCAGGGAATACTATCCTGGAGATGAACCCAGATCCATTGACTGGAAAGTATATGCCAGGTCAGAAAAACTGTATGTTCGGCAATTCGAGGAGGATAAATCCCTCACAGCACACATACTGCTGGATGCCAGCAAGAGTATGGACTACCCCGACAAAAATACTACTAAATTCGAATATGGCCTGATGCTTGCAATGGGCTTTGCATACATGGTGACAAAAGATAATGATAAGTTCGCCATTTCCACTTTTTCCCAGGACGTGGATATAGCTGAGCCACGCAGGGGAAAGAAGTATCTATTTCAAACACTG
>MVQW01000110.1 GCA_002067265.1 Methanomethylovorans sp. PtaU1.Bin073
ACATAGCATATGCCTATGATGTCCTAAAAAAGGAGGATTAGTTCTGCAATAGAGAGGGAATCTTAGAGGACCCTAGATTATTTTTCATAGTTTATGTTTCTGTTCTCCGTTCTGAAATTCGCATAAGGTGGAATGTTCGCATCGATACGAATCGAAAGAGTTAATTAGTAGTATATTCTCATTCTCTTCAATGACTCGTATCACGCCCGAAGGAGAAAGGAACAGCCTTTCAGTCATGAAAGACATATTTATGTTGTATCGGATGCGGGACCCTGCAGGCAAAGAGCTTGCTTCTCTCATCGAAATGCTGGGGACTCATGGCGCGATTGCATCTGCTCCGGTTCTTTATGACGAGGGTGAAAACCCGGAAGATGAAGAAGTAGATGCTAATGCTACTCAGGCTGTGCTAATTTTTACAGGTGAACTCCAAAGTTCATCAATTCTTTAATTTTATTCTCGCATTGGTCAAAGAACTGATACCCTTTTATTTCATGTCCATTACTTTTTAAGGTATTCAGGAACCCATACCAATAGATCACTAGTCCATGACCGTACATTTGCTCGTAATGGCTGAACTGTTTTTTCATATAATATTTGTGTTCCTGCTCATCGCCAAACATCGCTTTACTTTCTATCCACGATACTTCGTTTCCATCCACTGTAATAGGTTCAGACAGCAAGAAATCCGGAGTTTTAGTCATGCTCTGTTCTCTTAACTGCTCTTCGGTCAGGAAATCTATTTTATGAGCCTTTAACCAAAATGAGATTATTTCCTCTCCAAGTTTTCCTTTTTCCAGTTGTAGACTATGCGCGCGAGGAGAAAAAAAATGGTCAATTTCAAGTGCTTCTATGATCTCTTTACTTAAACGTCTGCTTTGAAGCCTTTCTGGAGAATTGAATGCGATCTTTTTAGGTATATTAAGCTCTTTCAAAATCAGGGATGCTATCAATGTGGCAGGCATTCTGTAAGTTACAGCCATTTCAACTATAGTTTTTCCGTTATTCCATTGTTTTAGCTGCTCAGATCCACTTTTCTTTAAATTGCTAAAATTTGATTTAACTCGAGTCACTGTTTTCTGAGACAGTATAGTGTAAGCGATGCCTGGATGTATCTCAAACCTCTTCGCTACAGGCCCAACATCAGCTATATCCCACAGGGAATGATATATCTCTTCATATCTGCTTTTATCCATGTACTGTCCCTTTCCTGTGGCTGCTTATCAGAATGCATTCATTGCAGCGTTTTTTGCTGCAGTATGATTTTCCATATTCGACTACAAGCGCATGATACTCTTTGAATAATTCTACATCCTCTGGCAGCGTAGTCTCAAATATTTTTTGTAGCTGCATATAATTACCTTTCAGTCCTATGCAGCCCATAATGCGTGTAGTATATGTATCAATCACAAATTTAGGTTTTTCAGCAGCATATAATATTATACTATCTGCAGTTTCATTGCCAACGCCATTAAGGGTTAGTAATTTATTACGTAACTGTTCCACTGACAAATCGAAAAGTTTATCCATATCATTTTCAATCAAAAACTGAGCTGCACTTTTTAGCCTGCTGGCTTTCTGTCTATAAAATCCGCAGCATTTTATCATTTCTTCTAATGATTCAATATCTGCTTTTGAAAGGCAATGTGGATCAAGCATTCCCGCCAGTTTTAGATTTTCTATTGCCTTTTCAACGTTGCACCATTTTGTCTGTTGAATCAGAAAAGCACCAACTATCATTTCAAAGCGTGTTTGAGCAGGCCACCAATCCTGTGGTCCAAATTCTTCCAGAAGTATTGTGAATATTTCTTCTAAGTCCTTTTTTTCCACTTCTGCAGGTAACAGGGGCTCATCATCTCCAAAAATTTAATAATCTAAAAACGTGTGGCATCTTGTTCTATGCTCTATCCTTATTCAATTTGTTGTGGGTTGTGGTTTTTTCTGCTTTTTTCAGAGACGATTGTGACTCGATAACGGTTGTGTTTTTGTTACTCACTGTTATCTTCTCGAAGCGTTTATAGAACTCCACATCCGGTTTGTTTTTTTGAAAATCAGTTTCTGTTTCTTTTTCAGTAGTATCTGGATTGCAGATATCCTTTCCTAATTTGATCCTCGTATTTTCTATATACGTATCCAGGATTACTCTGCTAGAACTTGTTGTTTTGCGGGAACTTCCATATCCTATTATACAATTTGCTTCTCCAGTGCGCCAATCTACGTGAAATAGGTGGCATTGTTTTCCTTTGCAACTTGATTTCTCATCCAAAGGGCACTTTGCAGGAAGTCCCACAACTATCACCAATAGGAATCTTTTGTTTATATATTTTTAATGGAAGCAGCAATGAGGGGTGCAACGCTCACCGAACTCTGTGCTTTCTCAAGAGTGTCTGTTGCTATAATGTCACAGACGCCTGCATTAAAAAGACGCAATACTGCATTTTTTGCCAATACCGGATGTACACATGCAAGATAAACATCTCTTGCTCCCTGACTCTTGAGGAGTTTTATGGATTCTGCCATTGTACCACCGGTTGCTATCATATCATCCACTAGGACAACATCTCTTCCATTCACTTCCATGTTTTTTGTCTTGATAGTAACGGTATCTCCAGAGAGTCTTGTCTTTTCAAGATGGTCAAACTGAATACCAACTCCCTTCGCAGTGTTTTCTGCAAGATTGACTGCACCTATGTCAGGTGCTACTATCAACGGGTCTTTGAGATCAAGGGAGCCTATATATTTCCCAAGGATATCTGATGCATCCAGGTCAAAAGCATCAGCACTAAAGTAATCCAAGATGCTTGGTTTATGGATATTTACTGTAAATACCCTGTCTGCAGTTATAGCTCGAGCTACAGCCCTTGCACTGATAGGCTCTCCACTTTTGAATTTTCTATCTTGACGCGCATATCCCATATAGGGAATAACCACGTTTACTACCTGTGCATCTTCACAGGCATCTATCATCTGGAGCAGTGCCATGAGGTCAGAGTCAGTCGCAGTGCTCTGTATGATAGTAACTTCATCCATTGGTTCTTCCATAATGCGTGTATAAACTTCCCCATCAGGAAAACGGTTGAACTCGCAAAGAGTTGGTTCAATATTCATCTCCCTTGCCACACGGGTAGCAAGTGCCTGTGATGACGGACCTCCTATTATTTTCAATTTGAGTACCTCGTAAGATTATTCTTTATGTATATTGCAGTCTGATTTTCCTACTCTACTATGTCTTATGTTAATTAGTTTTGGTTCCCTTTACCTTTTCGAGCACTCTTATGTTCCTTATGGATGTGTGGGGATAATTGCCTGTGTTATCCTTCTCTATAGATTTCACCATGTCCCATACTGTAAGCAGTGCAACAGATACGCCAGTAAGAGCTTCCATTTCCACTCCTGTTCTTCCAAGAGATCTGACTTCTACATTGGCAACGAGTGAATTTTTCTCAAATGTAAAATCTACGTCTACGCCTGTAATGGGTATCTGATGGCACATTGGTACTAGTTCCGGCGTTCTTTTTACTCCAAGTATGGCGGCTGTTCTGGCAGTGGACAAAACATTTCCTTTTTCAACAGTACCGTTTTTAATCCTTTCAATCGTTGAATCAGAAAGTAATATCTCACCAGATGCTATCGCACGTCTGTCGACTATTTCCTTCTCACTTATATCCACCATTACAGCTCTGTCATCCTTCAGGTGAGTTAATTTTTTTTCCAATGAGACCACCATCAACTCAATCTATACGCAGGTTTTGCCTTTGCTGGTAGTCTTCAATAGCGTTTTCCAGTTTCCCTATGAGGTCCTTTGCTTCATCAATGGTCAATTTGATTATTTCCTCATCTTTTGCGTGGCTAATTATTACTCTAACTTTTTTCCTCTCAATATCAACGCTAATCGTTCTATTGTCTTCTTTAGTCAAGATGATCACTCCCTCATTACATCAGTTATCTTACTGATTATATCCGTAGCCAGTAATCCATATCCTTTGTCGTTGAATGCAAGATCTCCCGCAGCTCCATTAATATACGCTGCACAAGCTGCGGCTTTCATTGGTGGATTTGTGGCTAAAAGTGCGCCAGTGATGCCTGCAAGTACATCCCCGGTACCCCCAACGCTCATTCCTGAATTACCTGTTGCGTTAAGCATAACTTTTCTCCCATCAGAAATGACATCTACCCTTCCTTTGAGAAGAGTAACCAGGTTATTTTCCCTGGAATATGTTCTCACTTCCTCTATTCTCCCCTCTATATCAATCGAAGTTTCCTTTTTCCTTATCCGGGCAAATTCTCTGGCATGTGGTGTGATCACTATTTCAGAACACTTCTTTTCAGCCTCTTCTAGCCCAGGCAATGCATCTGCATCAAGCACCAGTTTATTGCAAAGAGGGATTATTCTGCTTACGGTTTCAACTACCTCTTCATCATTCCCAAGCCCCATCCCCATAACAACAACATCATGCACATCGACAAGTTTTGTTATCAGGGGTATATCTTCACTACATAATCTTTTTTCCGATAGGCAGCGCACAATAAGGTTAGGAGAGAATGATGCAATGGTATCGGCCACAGTTGATGGGGCTGCGACTGTTACTATATCGGCCCCCGTTCTAAGGGCTGCAAGGGCTGCTAGTGCGGGAGCTCCTGAATAAGCTCCTCCTCCGATAATGAGTATTCTGCCAGCTTGTCCTTTGTGAGAATCATGAGTTCTAAGATTGAGGCTCTTAAGGTTACCTATGCCAGTAAAAATTTCAGCATGAGAACAAACGCCTATACCTTCAACTCTTACCTCTCCCAGACAATCGGATACTGAAGAAGTGCTAAGTTCTTCTTTCATTTTATGGAAAGTAATTGTCAGGTCTGCTTTAATGCATTTGCTTTGTTTTGTCTTTTTATCCTGAGTTCCTGAAGGTAGGTCAATGGCTATTATGTACTTTCCGGACATATTTATTAGGTCTATTGCCGAAGCCTCAGGTTCTCTAATTTTTCCGGTTACCCCGGTTCCAAGTATGCCATCAACTATAATATCAGCATTACTGATCATTTCGGATAGTACCGCATCTCCAGAATCTGTTACTTGCTTTATACTATTGATCTTGCAATATTGAAGTAGCAGGAAGTTCCTTTTTGCTTCTTCAGTACGGATGGAACTTACATTTCCTAAAAGTATCACATCGACCTGGAAATGTGGGTGTTCGCAAAGGTGGCGTGCAGCTACAAAAGCATCGCCTCCATTATTCCCTCTTCCTGCAATTAAGAGGATTCTCCCTCCCGAAAAGCGATCTCTTATAATCTTTGAAATTGAAGAACCCGCGTTTTCCATAAGCTGGATAGGTAAAAGTCCAAGCTGAGCACAGTTTGCATCAATAACCTTCATTTCTTCCCAGGTGATGGAATCCATAGTTACCTATTAATCCATTGTTTGCATTCTATTTATTCATTGATATTTCTCGAATCCAATTATTTAACAGAATATCATGGTTTAGCTGTGATGAGATTTAAACGGAGGTCGTCCTATTAACGCCAGTACCAAAGAGATTAATGCCATGGACAAGTCCAAAATAAAACCACTCTATTTAGTCCTAGGCAGTGGTAGTTTAGGTTTTGCTCTTGTGAAAGAGCTCAAGGAACGTGATAAGGAATTATTTGTAGTAGATAAGGACCCTCAAAAGGTGGAAACCCTTAGGGAAGAAGCTTATGATGCCATAGTAGGCGACATTGGAGATCCAAGTGTTCTAGAGAAGATCAACACAAAGAATCTTGCAGCTATAATGATCCTCAGTTCTGATCCTTTGGCTAATAAATCTGCACTGGCAAATATCAGAAAGAAAGTTTCTCCTGATATTTATTGTGTGGCTAGGGCTTCAGATGCGATCAATATGCAGGAAATGGAAGCTCTCGGGGCAGATCTTGTGATAATTCCCCCCAAAGTTGTGGCAAAGTCCCTTGCAAGATCTCTTGAAAGAGCCGAATCTATGTTAAGAGGGAACAAGCTTGTTCAGTGGTTTAACGGTCTTAGAGGGAAAACTATGGCAATAGTTGTCCACAACAATCCTGATCCTGACTCCATTTCAGGCGCTCTTGCTCTGCAGGAGATTGCTAAAAGTTTTGATGTGACTTCAGATATTCTGTATAGTGGGGAGATCGGCCATCAGGAAAACAAGGCCTTTGTTAACTTGTTGGGTATCGATCTGTTAAAAATGGAAGATCATGATGTTTCACGTTATGATAAGATTGCTCTTGTTGATTGTGCGGTTCCAGGTTCCAATAATAAATTACCACCTGGTGCTCATGTAGGTGCTGTTTTTGACCATCACCCGATCGGGGATGCACATATTGATGCGGAGTTTATTGATATACGTCCTAATGTAGGTGCTTCTGCAACCATCCTTACCAAATATCTCCAGGAATTGAATATAGATATTAATCAGAAGCTTGCAACAGCTTTGCTTTATGGCATTCGTACTGATACTTTGGACTTTAAAAGGAATACGGACCCATCGGATCTTTCAGCAGCATCTTTCTTGTATCCCCTTTCTGAACATGACATACTTGATCAGCTTGAGCGCCCTTCTATGTCCACGGAAACACTGGACGTGTTGGGTGAAGCTATTCTCAACAGGCAGATATATAGTGGCTATCTGATCTCAAATGTGGGAAGTATCAGGGATAGGGATACATTGCCCCAGGCAGCAGATTATCTGTTAAATCTTGAGGGAATATCTACAACGCTGGTCTTTGGTGTGTCAGAGGACACAATTTTCATTTCTGGCAGGAGCAACGACATACGTGTAAATCTTGGCGATGTCATGAAAAAGGCCTTTGGTGAAGGTTCTGGTGGCGGTCATGCTAATGCTGCAGCTGCACAGATCCCTCTGGGCGTTTTCAGTGTTGCAAAGGACCGGCAAACTTTGCTCAAGCTTGTGAATGAATCGGTTGTTAAAAGATTCCTTAATGCAGTTGGTGTGGAAGAGTCAAGTAAGAAATAGTTTTTTTGAAGATCGACTTCTTCCCCTTCTTCATTTTATGTATATGCTTTTATTATTGTTTCCATGCTTAGCTGTTTTTATGCAAGCGTGCTTATCTGAGTTCTAACTTGATTTTCATTTTCATGAATAAATTAATATGATGCTATGTTTCTTACATTTTCATACATCATCATACAATAATTCATTTTTCTTTAGCTGGTATGCCGATGTATGAATTTGTATGATGTGGCAACTGTACTTGTTTCATACACGTATGAAATGTTATGTCTATTCTCTATATTTTAGATGTAGTCCAAATTTTCATAAATTATGTGGTGCTCTCTTCTAATCAAATGTATTTTGTTTATATCTTCTACGTATATTATATTTAATCTATATACTATAATATATGTTATTTAGTACACTACTCTATGTCTATTACCTAGAATGTATGCTGCCGCTATCTTTATTGCCGATCTCGCATAGTGAAAATGAAATGTCATTTTCCGATAAATACAAAGACCTTCTAGTCCAGGATGTCAGGAAGGAACTTCATCGGGCTTCCAGTCTGAAAG
>MVQW01000111.1 GCA_002067265.1 Methanomethylovorans sp. PtaU1.Bin073
GGGACATGAAGGGCTTCCGGAGACAGATTCACCATTTTATGATGAGATCTACGAAGAGTCAATGGAATATCTTAAGCTTGTAGGCCTTGAGCATAAAGCACTTCATGCAACAAGCGCTCTTAGCGGCGGAGAGAAGCAAAGGCTTATTCTTGCTCGACAGCTAGCTGCCAAACCAAAATTACTACTACTCGATGAACCTGTGACAATGACAGGACCAGGGACAAAGCAGGAAGTTCTGGATGTTATAAAGGATCTCAAGAAAACACTAAGCATTCCTATTATCGTAGTATCCCACCTTCCGGAACTACACATGTATATCGCTGATCGCCTCATATATCTTGAAGACGGCAAAATAATAGATGAAGGAAAAACCGAAACAATACTGAAACATTTCCTCAAGGATATGCAGCCACGGGTAGAGATAAATCCGACTGAGAAAAAGGAAACAGTTATCAAAGTAAGAGAGATCAACAAGCGACTAGCACTTATAAGAGTAGGTGAGGTCCTTAACTTCAAAGATCTGTCACTTGACATATATAAAGGGGAAATAGTTTCACTTATCGGACAATCGGGAGCCGGTAAGACTACCCTTCTTAAGATGATAGAAGGGCTTACAGTACCCACCTCTGGAGAGATACTATACCTGCATGATGGAGAATGGGTGGATATAACACACTTTAATTCTAGAAGGATAGAACTTCGGAAAAAAATAAGCATGATGCACCAGGAGTTTACTCTTTCCCCTCATTCCACCGTGGGCCAGCAGATAGGCTTCAGGATGCGTGTCAAAGGACCCGGATCTCTGGAATACGCACGGAAAAAAGCAAAAGAGCTGAAAATATCTGACGAAATATTGGATCTGCTCTACACACTGCCTGATCTTACAGAGGAAGAGAAAGACAAGATCATGTATGATACGCATATAAAGCCTGAGATCTATGCCAAACTTTTCCCAAAGGTCACGATGGAAGATGTGAAGGAACACGCAACAAAGATATTTGAAGCTCTTGACCTTCCATTTGATATCCTTTATAAAACACCATATCAGATAAGTGGCGGCGAACACGTACGTGCCTACATAGCTCTTGCACTTACAACCAATCCGGAAATACTCATGCTTGACGAACCTTTTGGTGACCTGGACCCTGTAACACTGAGAGATGTTACGAATTCCCTCAAAACGATAAATAAGGAATTCGGCACTACAATAATCATTGTAAGCCATCATATGGATTTCGTAAAAGAAGTATCACACAGAGCAATTCTTATAGATGATGCAAAAGTGATCAACGATGGTAATCCGATAGAGGTATCGGACCAGTTAGTGGGAATGAGTCATGCAAGATATCTGGAAAAAACTATGGAATCCATTATTTCCGGAAATTGATCCTGCAACCTTTATTTTTATTCTTTTTTAACTGAAAATAGTTCTGCCCCGATACAAGGGGCACAAAGATATTTATTTTAGCAAATTACAACTCTTACTGAGGTGAAATTGAATGAAAGATACTTTAAAAAAGGTGGGGCTTTTTGGTATTGGACTGTGGGCCCTTACTGAAGACAAGATCAACGAGCTCTCAAAGGAGCTTATAGATAGCGGGGAGATGAATAAGGAAGAAGGGAAAAAGTTTGTAAAGGAAGTCCTTGAAGAACAGAAAAAACAGAAAGAAGATATTGAAAAGAAGATCAATTCAAAAGTGCAGGAAACCTTCAAGCGGGCAGACGTTGTGAAAAAAGAGGACCTGAAGATACTGAAAGAACAGATGCAACAGATTCAGGACAAACTTGATGAACTGATCGGTGAGAAAAAGGAAGAGGCTAAAAAAGAAGAGCCAAAAAAGGAAGAGGAAGAATAACTCTTCCATTATAGCTGCACCATATAGTTGCAGCAGGGGGAATTGTGGGCAAAAGTAAGACACAGAGTCTTTTTCTAAACATACTTAAAGTTATAAACCGCATAAGGCATCGTAACCTGGATGTAAGTACAAATAATGTTACTGTGAATTGGGAACACATCCCACCTAATCCCCGGATAGGTGACACACTTACGATTACAGGTAACACTATACCTGAAGCTAAGGTCAAGGTAAAGGTATCTTTTGAAAAGAAGGCTCCCGTCATAGATGGGAAGTATGAATATGATATGGATAGAGTGGAGATACCGGATGGACCAAATAGTTTTACCATAAAGGCCCGTAAAGTCAGAAACCTCGGTTTCACAGTGAAAATGTTCATCAATTTCACCAGGACATTTGAAGCTAACAGTGATGAGGCGGGTTTTTCAGAACAGAACGTACCTTCAGGAACCTATGATATATCGATCCACGGGCTGGCAAAAGAAGGAGAGAATGAAGTAATTATTTATCTGGAAGCTGTGGAAATCATTGATGCAGATATTGAAGGAAAGTTCACATATAATTACAATACTGCTGCTTTGCCTGCCGGAGATTTTATGGTGCTTGTAGGGGATTCAGATAAAACAATAGAGCTCACCCCGGCAATCTAAAAGCGTCATTATTAAAAAGAGAAAATCACGTCAGCCCTGAGGCTGACCAGAATTATTTAATATCCTTATAACTTAATTCCACGTTCTGTCATGTGCTTGATAAACTCAGTTGCTTCCATGACCGGCACACTGTCAATCGTACAGACATCAGACCATGGGAGATTGAATGCTGCGTATGCCTCTGAGCTTTCAGCCTCATAGAGAATGAAGTATCTTCCACCTGTGAGGTCAACCCACTGGTTGATCACATGTATACCTGCTGGTGGCCTTAGCTCCTTAAAGTGCTTCAGTATATCTGCCCTGTGTTCTGGTGCCCACATACTAACGTCCATAAATAACATTTCTTATAACACCCCTTGCATGTTCCAGTAGAATTGGGCTTTGACCCAATACTCCCAATTAATAATGGACTCGCATACAATATGAAGCTTTCTACAATCAGAATAAAGTAACTGAGTTACACACAGGTACCTAATATAAAAAGAAACATATAAGAGCACGTGTTTTAAGAATAGGTTTAAGATTTACACTTATGATTTCAAAGCACAATATAATGTGATACATAGTCTTTTTAGAGATGATAGATATATTGCATCATCTCCAACTTAACCAGTATAACAAAAGAGAAGGAACATATATGACAGACCCCAATGTCGAAAGGAAACTTATCGAAATCATGCGGATAATCAGCAAGAATGACAAACCGCTGGGAGCCCGCCTCATCGCAGATGAGCTGCAGAACAGAGGATATGCCATTGGGGAAAGAGCGGTGCGTTACCACTTGCGCATATTGGATGAGAGAGGATTCACCAAAAAGCATGGATATATTGGACGCACGATTACAGAACTTGGACAGAAAGAGCTCAATGATGCACTTATAGGTGACAGGCTGGATTTTGTAATCACAAGAATCGAAGAACTTGTGTACAAAACAACATACAACATACGGGAAAAAACCGGTAATGTCATCGTAAACGTATCTATTATTGATAAAAACGACTACGACAAATCTCTAGAAGTATTAAAATATGCCATTGACGCTGGCGTGTCCATAAGTCCCAGAATTAGAGTAGTGGACGAAGATTCGGAAGAAGATGATATTTTCGTACCCGATGGCAAATTTGCAATAGCCAACGTATGCAGTATAACTTACGATGGTATTCTTCTGAAAAATGGGATACCTTCTACTCCCTTATATGGTGGCCTTATGCAGATGGAAGCCCGCAAACCTGTAAGTTTCGTAGACTTGATAGGCTACAGCGGAACATCAATTGACCCTATAAAAATATTCATTAATAGGCATTCCACTTCAGTTCTTGATTACATTGAAACTGGCACTGGAAAATTGCTCGCGAATCTGCGCCAGATACCGGGTTCCGCGAGGGAAAAAGCGCGTGAAGTTATGGAACTTGCAAAAGAATCCGATATTGGCGGATACCTGGACATCGGTGAAACGGGAGATGATGTTTTCGGTGTACCCATGGAAAGAGGCAAAGCAGGCATTCCTGTAACAGTTGGAAGCAATGCCGTCACTGCCATTGCAGAAGCTGGTATTACTGTGAAAGCATACCCTGTTTCTACTACTATGGACTATAACATGATGAAAAGACTGGAATGAATATTCAGTTTTTTCTTTTTTTCTTTACAATATTCATCATTGAAAAATACCCTCTTCCAAATTCCACGGAAAGGAGTTGATATGCCTTTTTATCAGTAAGACCTGAACTTTTTATGGCATTGTATCTCTCAAGCACTTTACTTGCTTCTTCTTCTGTCCAGCGTTTTCTCTGGTTATGATGAGGGTTCCCTCCATTGGAGGACACATCATTAAGCATATACCCCCTCTCGACATTACCCATTTGTTTTAATTGATAATCATAGATATCTTTATTAATCTCAAATCCGGTGGAGTGCCTGTTAAGAGATTTAGCTATCTTTGCTGTCGAAAAGCTCCCTAAGAAAAAATCACAGATAAGATCCCCTTCATCAGATGAATAGAGGATCATCTTCCTTAAAAGTTCAGCAGGAAGAGTGTTTTTATTTCTCATTCTGCCTTTCTTGAAATCCCTGTTGATGACCCATACATCTTCAAGATCAGTGTAAAGAAAAGAGCTATTGTCTTCAGCTTTATCCGAAGCTCCGAATCTGCAGAAAGTATTAAATTTCACTTTTTTAGAACTTGATTTTTTGCAGTAGAGGATGTGATAATGAGATGTTACAAACTTGTGCCTGGTACTTACACCGAAATTATACTTCCAGATAATATGATTAATAAGCTCAAAACCATTTTTTTCAAGAGCAAGCAATATGTCTAAAAGATTACTCCACCCTGAAACCACATACATAGAACCAGTGTCTTTTAGAACCCTGTGAGCTTCACGGACCCATTTGAAAGAGAAAATCCTGTACTCCTCTGGAGCTACCTCAACATACCCTTCGAACACATGTTCTTCTTTTCTATGATAATGCTTGTGGAGACTGTCGCCATTTATGGCAAAAGGGGGATCAGTAATGATAAGATCGATGCTTCTGTCGGGAAGATGCTCACGCGCACCGGTTATACAATCCTGGTTATAATAGATATCCCTCATCCGGTCGTGGGATATGATTCAGCAGTATATAAGGACTTGCGAATACTGACAAACAAAAGAAATAGATGCTGAATTGGTTTTCAACACTAAATAATAAAATGTAGTGAATAATTACTGCGTTGGTATGAAAAATAAAACAATTCTAGAAAAAGCTTAAATGCGTAAATATATATATATTAATAACAAGGAAGGAGGCCACTTTTAGCCTAAAGGAGTAGAAATAATATAAACAGAGGGAATTCTACGATTGGCTGCCACCTTCTTAGTGATGAGAGGATGTAATATGATAGCAGTGAATAAAATGAACAACCTAAGAA
>MVQW01000112.1 GCA_002067265.1 Methanomethylovorans sp. PtaU1.Bin073
ACCTGCGCCTTTGAATGAGCGGCAATCCCTTACAATAATGCCTTTTTTAAGAAGCTTCTCACAGACTTCACTGGCATTGAGAGGAGATACATCCACAAGTACGAAATTGGCCATGGAATCGTATACCTTAAATGGTATTTGTTCCTGCAAGAATTTGCATCCTTCTTTGACCATTGCAATGCTCTTTTCAATATGCGCCTTGTCAGAAATGGCAGCTACACCAGCCTTAACTGCTGGAAGACTTACATTGAAAGGAGTTGCTATCTTCATATATTCTTTCTTAAGCCAGGCAGGCATTATCCCATAACCTAACCGTAAGCCAGCAAGTCCAAATATCTTAGAGAAAGTCCTGCCAACAACCAAATTGTCATATTCCATCACAAGATCTGTGATACTATGGTCGGCAAATTCTACATAGGCCTCATCCACAAACACCAATCCCCGGAAAGATTCAAGGAGAATTCTCACATCCGACTCCGGTACCACATTACCCGAAGGGTTATTGGGTGAACAGAGGAAAACAACTTTGGTCCTTGAAGATACGGCTTTTTGAATAGCTCCAATATCAACAGTGAAATCTTCTTTCCTTTCCACATACACAACAGAAGCCCCATTTGCACGGGCAGCTATCTCATAGTAAGAGAAAGTAGGTATTGGAATTATAACCTCGTCGCATTCCTTAATGAGAAGGCGCATCAGGTTATCAAGAAGGCCGTCCATCCCGGGTCCTGCAGCACATATATTGGAAGCCGGAATATTGAGATAGATGCTTAAAGCGTCTACAAGTTCACCTGCATCTGCTGAAGGATAAAGGTGGACCTTTGAGGCATATTCCAAAATAGCCTGAACTGCTTTTGGAGAAGGACCTAATGGGTTCTCATTGGAACCCAGTTTTATGATAGAAGCCGGATCAAGACCGTATTTTTTCGCTGTTTCCTCTATGGACTTTCCCGGCACATATTCAGGAATATTGCGTATATTCTCATCAATAAGTTCAAGCCTGCTCAATTACTTCTACCACCCTGTCAATCTGGTCCTTAGTGATCACAAGAGGTGGAGCGAGGCGTACGACCGTTTCAGAAGTACTGTTAAGCAGTACACCATTCTTCCTGGCATATTCCACTATTTCAGTGCAGTTGCGCTCTAGTTCCAGACCGATCATAAGACCACGGCCGCGAACCTCTTTAAAGCCTGAAATACCTGCTTTCCTTAACTTGTCCATGAAATAGTTTCCAAGCTCAGTGGCATTCTCGAGGAGCCGGTCTTCTTTGATTGCTGCGATAGAACCAAGGGCAGCAGCACATGCAAGTGGATTCCCACCAAAAGTAGAGGCATGCTGACCCCTGCTAAATGCTATACCTTTTTTGGCAACGATTCCACCCATAGGGAAACCTCCTCCCATGGCTTTTGCCATACACATTATATCGGGCTGGATACCAAAATGGTCCTTACAGAACCATTTACCGGTCCTGCCAAAACCTGTCTGCACCTCATCAAAGATGAGAAGTATGCCATGCTCATCACATATACGGCGCACTTCCTGCAGGTAACCTTCAGAAGGTACATGGACACCGCCTTCTCCCTGAATTGGCTCAATTATAATAGCAGCCGTTTTTTCAGTGATGGCTTGTTCCATTGCATTGGCATCATCATAGGGCACAAATATCTCTTCCTGCACCAAAGGCCTGAAGGGAGCCCTGTACATCTCTTTGTAAGTGACCGAAAGAGAACCCATTGTACGACCATGGAAAGACCTTTCTGCTGCTATAAACTCTGTTTTTCCCGTGGTGACACGGGCCAGTTTCATTGCAGCTTCCACTGCTTCAGCGCCTGAATTACAGAAGAAGGCACGTTCCATACCTGTTAATTTTATAAGTTCTTCGGCCAGGTTTACCTGAACCTCTGTATAATATAGATTTGAAACATGTATGAGCTTCTCTGCCTGAGACTTTATGGCCTCTACTACTTTAGGATGACAGTGTCCTACATTATTGACCGCTATGCCTGCCACGCAGTCTATGTACTCCATACCGTTTATATCACAGACTACTGCGCCTTTTCCACTGACAAGTGCAATCGGCTGGCGCCCATATGTCTGCATGACATGTGCTGCATCTTTCTGTACGATGCTTTCGTAATTTATGGAAGACATGGAACACACCTTTGTTAATTACAGGCAGTTAAGTATTATTGGAATATATAAAGACTTGACGATGCTTAAAGAATCTTATGTGGCGGTTTCAATGCAGTATAGATAGTGTGCAGCAAGAATCCAAGAGATAATTCTAAAAAGAACATTGCAAAACTATATTTGTAACCAACATTTTCGGATACTGGAAATGGAGATATTAAAGGTTCAAAGAGGAAGAACAATAAACTTAGAGATAAGAAGTAGAAACTGAACTTAAGTTTGTTGTAGGCCACAAATAGGCGTGATCGCACAACATCTGCAGTGTAATTGTTCAGTTCATAGCAGACAAGTAGAGCAAGAACAGACATAAAAATGCGCATGACAACATCCAGAGCAATAAGAAAAGTTGCATTCATACAAGCACCTGTATTTTGGATCAAATATCAAGTTGCATTAGTTGTTTATCGCTTAATTCTTCCTTTTCTTCCCTTTCAAAAACAATACCTTCAGAAGCTCTCATTACACCGTCCACTCTTGCTGACTCATGTATCCTTACATTGCGCGCGTTTATTTCCCCCAGCACATGAGATCCTTCAGAGATCCTGACCATACCCCTGGAAACGATATTCCCATGAATAGAATTGTCCTTGCCCAGATTTACATCATCTATGGTCCTTATACTTCCATAGAGTGTATTACCATCACCCATCTCCAGTGAAGTGGAACGGATATTTCCTACAAGCCTACAACCGTTTCCAATCACAGCATGAGAAGGTACGCGTATGGAATCAATAGAAATGCTGGAGCCGTTTGGAACTATCATAGCAGCAGAACCCATGGTTTCAACATTATCCTCAAACAGATCATTTAAAGCCTTTTCCACTTCTTCATCCTTACCAAGCCGCAAAAGTTCGCTTATGTAGAGGAAAAGATACACAATAACAGGCACAGGGTTGCGTATGACTATCCAGCCTTTTGCTTCAAAACCTCCATTGATCTTTACGTCGTTACCTATATCCAGATCTCCTTTGACAATGAGTTTACCATCGATGTTCACAAACTCACCCAGATAAGCATCTGTCTCAGTCTTGACATTACCGCCTATCCGAGACCAAATATCGATACGTACATCAGATTTACATATAAGGTCTCCGGCGAGTTCGACCCTTTCGCCCAGAATGGCAGAGTTAGCATGGATACCATACTTTATGTCTGAATGGTTGCCTACGATTACATCACCTTCCACGACAATAGTGTGCTCTTCCATCTTTGTATTGTCAGGGACCACAAAAGTCTTAAGGAGGGGTTCTTCGGCTATGATCTCACTTCCAGCAATGATGATTTGGAGCTGCGGTTACGGCACACATGGTATAAATTGGCATGTATATATTATTAATTATCCTGTCTGCCTTTCTCTTGATCGATACCATTACGTACATCAACAGCTGGTCCTCTGCCTATGAATAACGCCTCATCTGGAGAAAGTAAAAGCTGACCTGTGGCAAGGAGCTTATCAGAACTATCGACTACAAGAACCTCTTCTCCCGCTCTTAGCTCTTTGTCCAAACTAATAATATGTTTTGCAAAAACGGTTTTACCTTTCGATACAAAGGGAACAGCATCATCACATACCACAACCCTATAAGAAGGAACATGAAGAACATTGTGTACCACCATAGCTCCATCAATGCTCAGTGTGAGCATACCATCCTTTGCCCTGACAGTAGCAATACGCTGTCCATTGTTCATTATTTGTCTGACACGGTTGGTCCTGGACAACAAAAAAGTCACACCATCTGGAAAAAGGGCTTTACCACAACCTTTCCCAAACTGGTAATCAGCTATGACTCTAACCTTTTTAAGGTTCTTATCTACATCTTGCATAGCAGCTAAATTAGAAGTACCTTTTAAATGTATAGCGGTCATTTCGAATTAGAAGGTCCAAAATAGTTTAATTAATTGTGATATATAATTAGCATCAAACAGATTTAAATATAATAATGACTTATTAGTACTTGAGGAAACGGGAAAACTGCTTGTAAGCTGTATAACCCGAAAAACGTAACTGTAACCAAGCAAACCATTCATCCCCTCAAACAATACCCGTTTCCTCTTTTTCTTGTTGATTAATTTTACAATATTTTGTTTATTTAATTGTTTATTTAATGTGCACAGGAATTAGAAATAGTATAGAGTTGAGACTAAGCTCAACCCTTTACAACTCCGATAGGCATTAAGCGCGCCACTTTTCTTGCTATGCCCAGGTTATGAACTACATCCACCACATCACTGCTGGACTTATAGACTTCTGGAGCTTCCTCAGCTATTAGTGCTGGTTGAGTAGCACGAACAGATATACCCATATCCCCGAGTTCCTTCTGTATTTGCTCACCTCTAAACTCGTGCTTGGCATGAGCTCTACTCATAACTCTACCAGCACCATGACATGCACTACCAAAACTGATATCCATTGCATCATGTGTTCCGTGCAATACATATGAAGCAGTACCCATGCTTCCTGGGATAAGCACAGGTTGGCCTACTTTTTTATATGCATCAGGAATATCAGAATGCTCTGGAGGAAAAGCACGAGTAGCACCTTTTCTGTGCACGTAGACTGCTCGCTTTTTACCATCTATTTTGTGTTCCTCAAGTTTAGCCACATTATGTGCCACATCGTACACGAGATCCATACCCAGTTCATCCAGATCCTTATGGAAGAACTCCTGGAATACTTCTCTTGCCCAATGCATTATCACTTGTCTATTAACCCAAGCGTAATTGGCGGCACATACCATGGCTCCGAAATAGTTCTGAGCCTCAGAAGAATCCGTAGGTGCACATGCAAGCTGCTTGTCCGGCAGATCGATCTTATATTTTTGCGTTGCCTGAGTAAGAGTTCGCAGGTGATCAGTACATATCTGATGACCTGCACCCCTTGAGCCACAGTGTATCATGAATGTGATCTGCCCTTTTTCAAGACCAAAGGCCTCAGAAGCTTGCGTGTCGTATATCTCATCCACATACTGGATCTCCAGAAAATGATTGCCGCTGCCAAGAGTGCCCAGCTGTGGCCTGCCTCTCTGGCGTGCTTTGGTGCTTACCTGTTTGACCAAAGCTCCATCCATCATACCGTGGCTTTCACACCTTTCCACATCCTTGGACACACCGTAGCCATTTTCCACCGCCCAGCGGGAACCATGTATGAAAATGTCGTTTAGCTGATCATCATTAACTCTCAGGCGGCTTTTGGAACCCACACCTGAAGGAATTGCATGGAACAATTTTTCAAGCAGATCTTTTATTCCTGGCCTTACATCGTTTTCTTGGAGGTTAGACCGAATAAGCCTAACACCACAGTTGATATCAAAACCTACACCTCCGGGACTGATGACACCCTCATCTCTATCAAAAGCCGCAACCCCGCCTATAGGGAAACCATAACCCAGATGGGCATCAGGCATGGCCATAGAATACTTTTGTATGCCTGGCAATGCAGCCACATTGGCCACCTGATCCAGAGTGCCCTGTTCCAGCAGATTAAGAAGCGGCGAAGACAGAAACAGGCGTCCTGGAACGCGCATGCTCGGCTTATATCCCCGAGGTACCTCCCAAGTATTATCATTGATCTTAGTAAGCTTAGCTGAAATATCGGTATCTTCAGACATGATTATCATATTCCTTAAAACTTCTTTTGGATTCTCCCATCCCATACATAAATTAGAGGCTGACATCTAAAACAGTGTTGGTTCAATACTTGACCTCATGAAGGGGGCAAAGCAGGATTATGTGTCTACTGTAGCCTGCAATACCCAGCCATTTTCTAATTTCTTCACTTGCATAGCGTTATAGGTGGCTGCTTTTACCTCAGTGTCGAATACATGCCTGGAGAGATCAATAAGTTCACCATAAACGGTAGCTGTCAGATGGAATTGCCCTTCCTTCTGTTCTATGCTATGCACCCTGAAATCACCAAATATTAGATTTTCCGCATCCATAAGGAACAGGAATTCTGAAAGCCAATCAAAGAGTAAACCGTCAATATCTTCTGCAACCAGGTCGATATCATACGATAGTCCATGAGATATTGTATTAGTATTGATCATAACGTTGAACATAGCAAGAGCCGCATTTTCAAACGCTTCCTCGAGGGTTTTGCCATATGCAAGGAACTTGGCGTCTGCAGTGTGGTCAAGATATTCATATTTCTTAAGGTCAGCAGGCATGGTGAGTAATAGTAGTAAGTGTATTTAAACTGTGTTTAAGCTGAGAAAGTTTATATTCACAGTCCAGACCAATAATCAAAGACGCACAAGCATACCAGTAATAGCCATAGTCTCACTAAAAAACATAAAGATAGTTGAAGCTAACTGAAGCACGCTAACAATCATCTTATCATAAATTGCAGCATCTTTATGGCATACCAAAAGAATGCTGCAAGTGACAAAAATTGAATTAATGGCTTTCTGCGTATCTCTGGGCCAATGTTGCTCTCTTGAGTCTGTGCTGTACCTTCTGCTTATCCCAGCCATAACGTTCGCACAGGAATACAATGAGCCTTTTCTTTGATGCACCTTTAAGGTTGTTAGCCGCCATGATTTCATCAACAAAGGCTTTCTGCTGTTCCTTATCGAGCTCTGCCATCACGATCCCTCCACTTTTACATTGATTGTATTTGATAAAGATATAGGTAATTTTCTGGCAGTCAGTATCATGCCGTCGGGCAACTTCTCAATGCTGTAACGCATCTTGATGGTACCTTTATCAGAAGTCAGGCTTATCTTGCCGCCCTTTTTCAATTTAAGATCTTTTACCAGATTGAGGTTGATAATCACAAAATCATTATCATCTGGCTGGTTGGACCACATGAATGGATTATAGAGATATTTCAGTACGTATCCGTCAGTACATTGCGGTGCTGTAACTAAATTCTCTATCTTACAGAGCCCAGATTTTGATACTTCTTTTGTAAAAGCAGCCTTAACCTGTTCATGTAATTGTTCATACCCAAACTCTTCGGATCCCAACTCTTTGTTAAGAGAAGACAGTGCTTTTATACCGGTAAAATCAGTTCCACTGTTTTCCTGAAGCCTTCCCTCACAGTTCATAAATGTCCCGGCCTTTCTGTACAAAGGTTCTGTGGAAATAACCACATCAGCTATTTCAGTCACCGGGCTCTTTCTTGAACTTATTACGATGAGATTATCAAGCTTTTTGAGAGATTCCATAGTTTCATCCGTGTCTGGCATGAGTTCAATAGGATCACTGTCAAGCAGAACAAGAGTTTTGATATTTCCTTTTTTGATATCATCCATCAGCTGAGAAAGCCCATGTGCATCATTTTTAACTTGTGTGAGCCGATTAACACCTTCACTGTTCACAAAAGGCTTCATAGCAAGCATCTTTGCTCCTGTCTCAAGTGAGAGATTTATCACTTGGCCAATGTCATTAGCATCTGTATGGGGATGCAGATCAGTTATGATAACAGAATTATTATCAAGCCCAAGCTGGCCATACTGTTCCGGAGCTAGAGATAGATTCTCATCTGCAAGATGAAGTTCTTTCGTTCCTACAGAGATTATATGTGAGTTGTTGCGCTTGGCAGCAAGCAACCTCCTGACCAGCAGAGGATATTGCACATAAGGATCTATAAAAAGAATTATCTTATTAGCGTGTTCAATATCCTGGAATGACATCCCTTCAAGATAAGAGTGACACTCAGAAGGCAGTTTTGAATAGGCTTGTATGCCTGTATTTACCACAGAACCCAAGGTCTGTGCTATCCTCCCAAATGCAATGTGCTCTTCACATGTGGTATTTCCAACCGAAAGCATGGCAACCTTTTCTGCACCTTTGAGTCTTGCAGCAGCGTCCCTTATGGCGTCTTCCTTACTTGAACCTGGTCCATCTGCCTTGCTAAATGATCCTGATGAATAGTAATGAGGAAGCTTCATTCCAAACCTGCATAATTTACCCAGGTTCACAGGATTGCTTTTGAGGAAATCAATGCTAATAGCGCCCTGATCATCCTCCCTTATATAAAGGCCGCAACCTATACCGCAGCCTGGACATACTGTCTGATATATTGATTCTTTCATTTCAACATCACCTCCAAGAAGGGAGGCCTCTTTAGATCCATACCAGGCACATAATTGCGTTTCTTCTGGGCAGGATTTGCAAAACGTCTGAAGATCGTGGTTACAGGAATATCCACAGGACATACATCCGCACACTGACCACAGCCGATACAGCTGTCAGAAAGATGAAGAAGCCGGACCATGTGATACATACTCATTTTATAATTATCAGCAAGATTGTGGAACATAGTGCATTTAGAATCCGGTCCACATGAGCATGCAGGACAGACTTCTTTACAGGCGCCACAATCAATACAATCTGCAAACTTATCTATGTAATATTTGAGGCGGTCTTTGTCAGGTATCTCATCAAAGACCTTTTCTTTCCATTCACCGCCCAATTTCAGCATAGCGCTGTTGACCTTTTCTCTGATGGAGATGGATTTTTCATCGGCAGGGCGCACTTCAACATAACCTGCTTCAATAGCAGTATCAAGCAGAAGCTTACCCTTCTCGTTCATTACTTCACAGAAGGTAGCACTTCCGGCCAGCTCACCGATAACACCCCAGTTGCCGCATGCAAGATCAGCACTGACAGGTATTTTCACATCACAGTAACGGCAGCTTTCACGTCTTCCATATCCTTCTTCCTCAAGTTTGTCAATTGGTATGGATTTCTCCTCACCGCTTTTCGTTTTGAAGATAAGCTTACCTTTTTCGATCTCCTCGCCAACAACGTCCTCTGGATCGATCTCATACATTTTTATGAGCATTTCCTTTGTAAGCACGGGGTGCATTGATCCTCCGCAATTGAGTCCCACGATATAGGTGTTGCTTAGGTCAACGCTATTACGTTTAGCCTGCTCAATTACACCGCGTACATCACATGGCTTTCCTGGCATAGCTACCTTTTTGCCGACTACGTATTTTGCCAGATTAACAGGAACAGCATGCATACTGCCTCCTGAAGACAATACTTCCTGAACATCATCGGTGATCACTGGAACTGCTTCGTATTCATCTATGCGCTTAAGTATGACTACACCTTCGACCAATCCTTTCTCAAGAGCAGCAGCCAGAATAGCAGTAACTAACCCTCCGGATGCTCCTTTGCTACGGACATTCGGATCAGTGGCATAACCCAATAACCGGTCTCCAACCTCGACCATCTAGTTCACCCCTTCAGGTTTTAATGGGCTTGGACCTAATTCCTTAATTTTTGCAGTGACATCACGCACAAAATTTGCAAACTTTTCTCCCTCACTTGCACTGATCCAATTGAGCTGAAGCCTTTCAGGTTCAAGTCCAAGTTGCTTTACCATCTCTTCAAGGAATTGGTATCTTACCTCAGCTTTGTAGTTACCATTAACATAATGGCAGTCGCCTAGATGGCAGCCAGTAACTAATACAGCGTCTGCGCCTTCAAGGAAAGCATTAAAGACATGCATTGGGTCGATACGTCCTGAACACATGACCCTGATGATCCTTAAAGAGGAGGGCTGCTGGAACCTACCCATACCCGCCGTATCTGCACCGCCGTAGCTGCACCAGTTGCAGCAGAAAGCTACTATTTTTGGTTCCCATTCTTTTTCTGCCATTTTTATTCTCCTTCGAATGTGAAAGCACTCTTTACCTGGGCAAGAAGCTGTTCGTTCTTGAAGTGATTTTGCTGCAATGCACCTGTGGGGCATGCTGTTGAACAGGTTCCACAACCCTTGCATAGTGCCTTAATAATATTCAGTTTTCCATCATTAAGAGACAAAGCCTGGAAAGGACACATTGGTACGCATATACCACAGCCTACACAGATATCATCATCCACCTCAACAGTAATACCTTCTGTTGTTGCCTTACCTTGTGCAAGATACCTAGTTGCTCTGGCAGCACAGGCACTTCCCTGAGATACTGAGTAGGGGATGTCCTTGGGGCCTTGGGTCACGCCTCCGATGAATATACCATCCAGAGTCGTATCAACTGGTTTGAGTTTTGGATGTGCTTCCATCATGAACCCATCTGCTGCCCTGCTGACCTTTAAGATTTGCCTTATATGCTCTGAACTTTCGCTCGCAACTGCACCCACGCTGAGAACTAACAGATCAAGCTCAAGGTTGTAGAGGTTGCTTGTCAGCGTATCTTCAATGCGTACAGTTACAGTACCATTCTTATCCTCTTCCACCTTACCCGGCTTTCCGCGGATGAATTTAATGCCCATATCTCTGGCTCTGTCATAGAACTCCTCATAGTTCCTGAAAGGTGACCGAATGTCCATATACATTATATAGACTTCAGAATCCGGATATTTTTCCCTGATAAGCTGTGCATCCTTCAATGCATACATACAGCAGAACCCAGAACAATACCTGTTACGATTCTTGTCCCTGCTACCCACACACTGGACAAAACCTATACGCTTTGGTGGTTTTGCATCACTGGGACGGACCAATTTGCCCATGGTAGGTCCACTGGCATTGAGAAGACGCTCCAACTCCATACCTGTGACAACATTATCACATAGACCGTAACCAAAGTCGTGTTTTGGTTCCGGATCGTAGATATCATAACCTGTAGTTACAACAATAACGCCTACTTCAATATCAGAGAACGACTCCTTTTGTTCCATATTAATTGAGTGGCTCTCACATGCCTTGATACAGGCACCACAGTCTATACAGACAGACCTGTCCACAACTGCCCTTAGTGGAACTGCCTGAGGGAATGGAACATAAATAGCTTTACGGGTTCCTATACCTTCATTAAATTCAAAGTAAGGTACCTCTACAGGACATTTCTGCACACATAATCCACACCCAGTACAAGTAGTTGTGTCAATAAAGCGCGGCTTGTGCTTTACCTTGACTTTGAAATTACCTACATAACCATCCACTTCCTCTACTTCGGAATAGGTCATGAGTTCAATATTTTTGTTCCTTGCAATTTCCACCATCTTCGGTCCAAGGATACAGATACTGCAGTCATTGGTGGGGAATGTCTTGTCAAGCTGAGCCATTTTTCCACCAATAGAGGGATTCTTCTCAACCAGGTATACTTTGTATCCCATATCAGCAATGTCAAGAGCAGCCTGCATTCCTGCAACACCTGCACCAATGACAAGAGCTTTATTCGTGACAGGAACTTCATTGGATTGAAGTGGTTCGAGAAGCCGGGCCCTGGAAACACCCATGCGTACCAGCTCACTTGCTTTCTTTGTGGCGCTATCCTTATCCTGCATGTGTATCCAGCTGCAGTGCTCCCTGATATTTACGAATTCAAAAAGGTAAGGATTAAGACCACCTTCTTCCACACATGCCCTGAAGATAGGTTCATGAGTCTTGGGAGTACATGAAGCTACAAGAACACGGTTAAGATTATGATTCTTTATTGCTTGTTTGATCTCTGACTGCCCTGCATCACTACAGGTGTATTTATTGACCACGGAGTGTACAACATCGGGTAATGTGGCAGCATAATCTGCCACAGCCCGGCAGTTAACAACACCGCCTATATTCGTGCCGCACTCACATACAAAGACTCCGATTCGG
>MVQW01000113.1 GCA_002067265.1 Methanomethylovorans sp. PtaU1.Bin073
CCTGAAGTATCCACAACATCCACCTGGTAGATGAATCCAGCAATATTAGTTTCATGAACACGAACAGCTGTAGCTAGTACAGGAGTTGCAAAAGACAAACTTAACCATTCTGGATCTGAGCCTGAACTTGCAGGAGCCCATGCAGTAGAGATATCACCGCATGCATCTGTGTTCGGTGCACCAGTGGCCTGGTTTGCAGACCAGCGGTCTGCGGTGTACTCACTACTCGCAGTGGCGCCTGAAGCCCATTGATTTAACTCTTCAGCTGAACAGACTACCGTAGTCATTATTACAATCAGCAATGATATTCCAAAGTAAATGTAATTATTTGTCTTGATTTGCATTTCTATCCCCACTCCACAAATGATGGTGGACTTTGAGTCCCCTGATCCCATCAATTGAAATCATTGACATGCATAAAAGAGAACAGAATAAAATGTAAGATATGTATCTCCATAAACTTAAAAGCTATAATAGCATGCTGTTAAAGTTTTGATTGAGCAGATATTTAAGATTAACGTAGGCTCTTAGAAAGAATGGTCCAATGCAATAAAAACAAAAAAGAAAATAGTTACAAAAATTAAAACTATACTTAGAATTATGTCAAAATTCGATTTTCACTCAGCTTCGGGTATAAACTTGCAGTGCCCCGGATCACCTGCTTTTGCTATGGCCTCTACTTCAGCATAAGCCATAGGATCATAACGTGGGATATCTGCAGTTCTGTATTTAGGGAAAACAAGGGAATATTCTTTCATATAGGTCTTTCCATCAGGACTTAGAGTCACCCGGAAAACGATTTCTGGCCTGTTGCCTTCTTTTACAAGATATGTACTGTTCATAATGCCACCTTCCTGTGTTCTTTTTATTAATGACACAAATATAGCACCTGTAGAGGCCAAAATAGAACTGGCCTCAATTACAGGTATCCCATCTCAGGTCCATATGTAAATAATACATTAATGTATTTAAGTTAAATGGTTATTTTAATTAGTAGATATACTTATAAACATCTTCTTTTTAAATAATGTCCGATATGATAATAAGCCAGTACACCAATTGTGCCTCATGACCCTATTATCAAAAAAGGAACTAAGAGAAAGAATACTATCAAAAACGCCGCTTATGGAGAATATGATAGACCTGGAAACACAGCTGCAACCCAATAGTGTGGAGATGACATTACAACGTGTTGAAGTGATGGAAGGCGTAGGAGCTATTGATTTTGACAATTCATGTCGAAAACTTCCTTTAAGCACACCCCTTGAATTTGACGAAGAGGGATGGGTGTTCCTTCCGCACGGAACTTACAAAGTAGTATTTAATGAGATAGTTAATATACCAAAAGATCTGGCTGCGATAGCAAGACCCAGGTCCACAATGCTCAGATGTGGCGTGAATATAGGAACTGCTGTATGGGACTCCGGTTACAGAGGAAGAAGTGAATCCATGCTAGTGGTTCATAACCCAGAGGGATTCAATCTGCGTAAAAATGCACGTATCATCCAACTCCTGTTTTACGAATTGCATGCAGAAGTGGAAGAAGGGTATAGAGGCCAATATCAGCATGAGAACATCTAAGCACATAATTGCTACGTAAAGAATATCTATGTTCAATCAATTATAGCAAGTTATGAGCGAGATTGGTAAATCCGTACGGATGGAAAGGATATTCAACCGTAACACGGGGAAGACTATAATCATACCCATGGACCATGGTGTAGGTGCAGGACCGATCAAAGGCATAATAGACCTCCCAACCACTGTGAACAAAGTTGCAGAAGGAGGCGCAAATGCGGTTCTTGGACATATGGGATTGCCCAGATATGGCCACAGAGGATATGGAAGAGACATAGGACTTATAATTCACCTTTCTGCCTCCACATCCCTAGGGCCTGACCCCAACCATAAGGTATTGGTAACTACTGTTGAAGAAGCGATCAAGATCGGAGCAGATGCTGTTTCAGTACATATAAACGTAGGTGCAGATGATGAAGCTCACATGTTGAAGGATCTTGGTTACGTTGCAAAGGTATGCGATGAATGGGGGATACCACTCATTGCCATGATGTACCCAAGAGGACCTAAAGTCACATCTGAACATGATGTGAAATTCGTGAAACATGCTGCACGTATTGGAGCTGAACTCGGTGCAGATATTGTTAAGACTAATTATACGGGAAGTATAGAAACCTTTAGAGAAGTAGTAGAAGGCTGCCCAGTACCTGTTGTAATAGCAGGTGGTCCACAAATGGATACAGAGACACAATTGCTTCAAATGGTATATGACTCCTTGCAGGCAGGAGGCAGCGGTGTTGCCATTGGAAGAAATGTATTCCAGTCAGAAGATCCCGTAAAACTTGTATCCAATATTTCCAAAATAGTTCATGATGGGATGACTGTAGAGGAAGTACTTGGAGAATAAAAACTATTTCACTTTTACTTTTTTACAAAACATAGACCCGCCAGAGTAAACTCTATTCTCCAGTGGAAATGAAGGGGTTTTCAGACCAATTGCACAGTATAACTTACCGGAGAGACGTGGGCAAAAAAAGGACATAAATGTATGATATAAAAGAGGAGTAAGACAAGGCCATTGATTTTTAAAAGACTCATTGAAATGATTGTTGGTGGTGGTACGATATGAAAATGCTTCTTTCGGCCTTGCCTAATACCTTGTATATATGAACACAAATATAAGCATTATGGAGATAAAAATTAATTTTGTGAACATGAAAGAGAAAGCTAGTTCTCCTTGGAAACTCGATAATGTTAAATCCAATGGGAATATCGATGTTCTACCATAGAATAACATTCATATGATAAAAATCATTTTTGAGGACCATTATGGATAGATATGAACAGGTTATAGAATTGGCTAAACGCCGTGGATTTTTGTGGAACTCTTTTGAGCTGTATGGGGGCACAGCCGGATTCTATGATTACGGACCTTTGGGAAGCACTCTGAAACGCAGAATAGAACAGATCTGGCGTGAGATATACGTAATACAGGAAGGGTTTATGGAGATCGAGTGCCCGACCATAGGAATAGAAGAAGTGTTCATAGCATCAGGTCATGTAGGAGGATTCTCAGATCCTCTCTGCGAATGCAAGAATTGTGGCGAAGCCTTCAGAGCAGACCATCTGATAAAACACATAACTGAAGAAGCGGATGGCCTCAGTGATGAGGAATTGGATAAAATCATCGCACAGAACAGCGTTAAATGCCCGGAATGTGGAGGAGACCTGGGAAATACCTATGAATTCAATCTGATGTTCAAAACCCAGATAGGTCCCGGTACGGGAAGAAAAGGATACATGAGACCAGAAACTGCCCAAGGCATGTTTGTGGATTTCCTCAGGCTCGCGCGATACTACCGCGATAAGCTTCCTTTCGGTGCAACCCAGATAGGAAAATCATACCGTAATGAGATATCACCAAGGCAGGGAGTTATAAGGTTGAGGGAGTTCACCCAGGCAGAAGCCGAGATATTCATTGATCCTAAAAACAAGAGTCATCCAAACTTCCAGAGGTTTAAAGATACTGCAATTAACCTTTATTCGGATGCAGCACAGGATATTGGAAAATCCGAAATTATGACAGTTAAAGAAGCAGTGGATAAAGGGGTAATCGCACATGAATTCCTTGCCTATCAGGTAGCATTGGTAAACCACTTCCTGCAGCGCGTTGGTATCGCCCCTGACAAGCTAAGGTTCAGACAGCACAGGAAAGATGAAATGGCCCATTATGCCATTGACTGCTGGGATGCTGAGATCCTTACTGACAGATTCGGCTGGGTGGAAGTAGTAGGTATCGCTGACAGGACAGATTATGACCTTGCAGCACATGCCAACATGAGCAAAACAGAACTTTCCATTTTTATTGAGTACGAACAGCCAAAGATGGTGGAAAAGTTCGTGGTAAAACCAAATATGGGAAAGATGGGACCAATGTTCAAAGGCAAAGCAAAAGTTGTTGCTGAAGCACTTAAAGCCCTGACAGCCGAAGAACTCGAAAAGGAAGAGATCAAAGTCATAGCTGGAGGAGAAGAATTTACTGTACCAAGAGAAATGGTGGAGTTCGCCCAGGAGACCATCAAGATCAGTGGGGAGACTATCGTCCCACATGTAATAGAGCCATCATTTGGTATAGACAGGATCCTGTACTCAGTTATGGAACACGCTTATGATGAAGAAATGGTCCCTGCAAAAGAGTCTGAAGAAGAAGCTGAGGATGAAGCAAGGATAGTCCTGAGGTTCAAGAAAGAGGTAGCTCCTGTAAAAGTTGCAGTATTGCCATTGCTGACCAGACAGGAACTGATAGAACCTTCAAAGGAAATAGCCAACAAGCTAAGAGACAAAGGACTGCTGGCAGCTTATGATGATTCCGGGGCTATCGGTCGCCGCTACAGGCGTAACGATGAGATAGGAACACCTTATTGTATCACTATAGATTACGATACACTGCAAGACAATACAGTGACTATAAGGGACAGGGACAGTATGCAGCAGGTGAGAGTGCCTATTGAGAAGATAGAAGATGTGCTCTATGAACTTGTATATATGGACAGAAAATTTGAAAGTTCAGGAAAGCCTTTATAATACTTTCACTGCGCTTGCAGATATTTAAAAATATATGGGTTGTATATGTTACACTCGACAAACAGAATGTAACATGACAAACTATATCAAACACCCACTTATATTGCCTGATACCGTTGAGCAGAGGCTATATCAGCTTGACCTTGCAGGCCGGGCCCTTTCATCATCCACCTTGATAGTGCTTCCCACTGGCCTCGGAAAAACCATAGTATCTTTGCTTGTCATTGCAGCCAGGATGGAAAGATTGGGAGGTAGGGCTCTTGTACTTTCTCCGACAAAACCCCTTGTAGAACAGCATGCAGCTTTTTTCAAGAAAGTAATGAAGATACC
>MVQW01000114.1 GCA_002067265.1 Methanomethylovorans sp. PtaU1.Bin073
TACCTGGGATGGCTCGGTCTTCCCATCGGCCACCCAGGAAAAACAGGAACGCAGCAAGATGGAAAAGATGCTGGAATTCTGGTTCCGGTTCGAAAAGACCAATCCAAATGAAACCATTGCAATAGAGGAACGTTTTGATCTTTCCATAAACGGATCGCCATTCACGGGTTTCATAGACAGGCTGGACAGAACACCAACTGGTGATTACATTGTTATCGATTACAAGACGAATAAGACACCTTACACAAAGAACGAACTTAAGGAAGATGTGCAGATCGCCCTTTATTGCCTGGCAGTGAAGGAAAAGTACGGGAAACTGCCTGTTAAGGCTGGCCACATGTATGTGCATCCCAATGTAGCTAAGCTGACCCTTATAGATATCGAGGCTAAGAATGTCGATACGGTCCTTGAAAAGGTAAAAGAGGCTGTTGAAGGGATCCTGGATGAGGACTTTAAGCTGAAGGTCCAGCCGAACTGCTATTTCTGCGATTATAAGGGGATATGTGAGTGGTTGTAAAAATAAGGGATATACTGCGTTTGCAAGAACATAAAAAACAGTTTTACAGAGGTGTATTATGAAAAACAATGGATCTATAGAAAGTGTTATTGGGTACAGTTTTAAGAACAAAGATCTGCTCGACCAAGCTCTCACAACTAAGGCATATTCAAATGAACACGGCTGCAAGGATCAAAGTGAATTCCAGACCATAGGCGATGCTGTCCTGAAGCTTGTATTAACAGAAACTATGATGCAGAAAGGGAACGTTACAAGAGAAAATATCACTACACAGCGAATCGAGCTCGAAAAAAAGGAAGGGATAGCAAGAGTTGCTAGGAAACTGGATATTAGGCCGTTCATGAAGATCGGTAATGGCCAGAAGATCCAGAACCATATCGAAAGTGATCATGTACTCGCTGAAACTTTAGAAGCTATTGCAGGTGCTATTTTTTTAGATGGTGGGTTAGATAACACTAAAGATCTTATGGCTGGATGGTTCGAGGAATAAATAAATCTTTTTTATAGGCTCGATTTTCGCCTGATCCAATTTTTTCTATTCTCTTATCATTACATAAGAGGATTTTGATAAACCTCTTTTTTGATCGGTCTATACAATTTTTATTAACGCAAGGGCACAAAGACGCTAAGGCGCAAAGAAAGAAATAAGAAGCTTTGCATCCTCGCGACCTTGCGTTTCAAATTATTTTCAGTAAAAAATGAGTATGATCTTAGATCAAAATTAGAAAATTTTCAAATAACAGGGTTTTAGGGATCCTATAAATATCTCAAAAAGCACTCTGAAGCAATTATTACAAGCATGTTTTTAATAGAGCTATAAACATGTAAACACAAATAGATAAAATTATATACTTGCCATATACTAAATTATACTATTTATTAATTCTTAAACACAAATCATTCCCAAAAAACAATGAAAAACACATATTTGCTTTCTTTCAGGGTTGGAGGTTTTAAAAATGAACAGATATCTGTATGATTCTCTGGAAATATTAGCACAGGCTGAATGGCATTTCAAAAAAGATACTGCTTTTGACAGGGCGATGGCCTGTATAGCATTCGACAATTCCATCGAGTTCTCAATAACCACTTACCTGCAGCAAGACTACTCGCCTGATGAAAAATATATCCAATACGATGAAAACTACGAGACTTACCTGAGCAGCCATGAGCAAAAGCTCGAATTCTTTGCTGAATATTTGCAGAAGAATGAGTTGCAATGCGACTTTACCATTGATGATTTCAAAAAGATGCACGTCCATGCCGGATGGTTCTTTGTGCCCAATCCTCATTATCCGGGGTATTTTGATACTCCTGCTAAGGAGTGGGCAGAAGCTTACAGGAAAGCTGCAATACAGGTATTTAATGCATTCTACGGAGAAGATACTGAAAATCTCCTCATTCGCATGGAGCAGGAGTATGGCAAAGAGATGAATTACAGAATGAGCAACAAAATGAACCTGGGTATTTCCTCGGATATCGTTGAGGTTACAAAAACTCTTAAAGATCTGGAAGCTTACCTGAAGTTCGCTCTTTCTGTAATGGAGATAGTCCCGTACAACTCGGAGCTTTCATTGCTTGCGTTGTGGAGATTGTTCTTCACCCACGTAGAAAGTGCATCCGAGGATATGGATTATGCGGTTTTCAGGGCGGTTTCCATAGAAAAGGTCCTGGAATATGAGGGCAGTGTGAATCTGCGCATGCAAACGATCCACAACATCATGGATGAGGTCAATGAGATAGTTGCCTTTGTGAAGGATTACCCCATGTCATCCAATATCGTGCATGAACTGCGACAACGGCATTCCCGGTGGCTGAGACCGGAAATAACCGCAGTGCACATCGTGCAGAAACCATGTGTTGTCTTCCTGGAAACAAAGACCTATTCGGATCAGACCGAAACAATAACAAGAGAGAATCTATCGGATATCATGAGCTCTTTTTCTGCGAAATCGACGGCAGTGGAAAATGCAAAGAGTTTCCTGGACCTGGATGCCTGTTCTCTTTTTGTAACGACCAAACTGCTGGTACCTGAAGCGGAAAAGGAGATAGCTGAGATCTATAATACAAAGTTTTACAATATCATGTAAAGTTCTCGATAAGCCTATATAAAAGATAGATCAATTGAAAGATGTATATGTTGCCTAAAAAGGAGATCATTGAGATCAACGATCCTTTCGACCTTGTACATTCCCTGGGTCTTGATCCAAATGCAGGAGAAGATGTTCTGGAACTTTGCAGACGGAACGATATCTCATATCTGGGAGTTTTTGGTTCCTTTTCAAGAGGCGAACAAACAGATAAAAGTGATCTGGACCTTCTGGTAACATTTTCAACAGGAAAGAGCCTCATTGATCACATTAGAATAGAGAAGGAATTTGAATCTTTACTAGGGAGAAAGGTCGATCTTATCACCGAAAGGTCATTGAGCCCATACATCGCTCCAGTGATCAAAAAAGACCTGAAGAGGATCTACTGTGAAGCATGATACTATTCTCCTGGATCACATCCTGGATGCCATAAACCAGATAGAAGAATATACCAATGGTATAGATCGTGAAGAGTTCCTGGAAACAAGAATGGTACAGGATGCCGTTGTCAGGCAGCTTGAGATCATTGGCGAGGCTACTAAAAACCTTTCATCGAATGCAACTGAAAGTTACCCTCAGATTCCCTGGAAAGAGATTGCCGGAATGAGGGATAAACTGATCCATGTTTATTTTGGTGTTGACCTTGACGAAGTCTGGAACACCGCTAAAAGAGATATACCTGATCTGAAGAGTGTTTTAAAAATGATTTTAGAAAGTTAATCGCTGTATAAAATAACAGCTGATGTAATAGAAAACAAGATTCTGGATTAATAATGGGTATTGGTAACTAAAAATCGATATATATTGATGAACATAGTGGACAAATTAACTAAGATACCCGGTAATAATACTCAAAATCATCAATTATGATCGACAAAATCTAATTAAATCATAGATTATAATCGACACTTTTAACTAACATAAAATCAAACTAGTTGCTATGGAACAACTGATAAAAGATGTGCTGGAAAAGCAGAATCCCTGGTGGTTCGGAAAAAGTTACAGTACGGGAATATCCCGCCTTCGGTACCATCCACGCTTATCCAGATATCTGGAAACAGAAGAGATATTACTCATACTTGGTGCCAGAAGGACCGGAAAATCGACTCTCCTATACCAGCTCATTAGCAGTCTTGAACTTCCTGAAGATAAAGAAGAATCTGTACTGTACATGAACCTTGATGAGCCTGTGTTCCAGAGCCAGACAGAG
>MVQW01000115.1 GCA_002067265.1 Methanomethylovorans sp. PtaU1.Bin073
GAACGATACAATAAAGGCGACAATTAACAATGCGGAACAGAAATTATTTTAAGATGGCCCTAAGCATTCTTTATCACAGTAAAATACGTAGCTGGCTCACAATTATTGGAATAGTGATAGGTATTGGGGCAGTGGTAACTATCATGTCTTTAAGCGACAGTTTGTCTGCAGAGATGGAAAGTAGCCTTTCAGATATGGATCTTACATTAATTACTATCACTCCTGGGTATACCAAAGCTTCTTCAGCAATGGGACCACCGGGCATGGGAGGGACTACTTCTACAGATGCAGAACTTACTAATAAAGATATCAGAGCCCTTAAACTGATAGATAATATTGATTATATCTCTGGCCTAATATCAGGAAGTGAATCAGTATACTATATGGGCAAGTCTGCAACAATTTCCATTATTGGCGTTGATCCTCAGGTATGGCAGTATATGTATACATATGACCTGGAATCTGGCAGGTTGCTTGATCCTACTGATAAGTACGTTGCTGTCATAGGCTATAATCTTGCCAACGAAATGTATGATGATCCGATCAGTTTGAACAGGATCATCACGATCAATGGCAAATCTGTACGGGTAGTAGGCATACTTGCATCAGGTGAGGATGATTATACTATTTTTATGCCTATAGATGCTGCAGTTGAATTAATAGAAGGTTCAGAGCCCGATGTTTATGATTCGATTGTTGTAAAGGCTAATGATGTAGATAATGTAGAGACTGTGAAGGGGAATGTCGAAACAAAACTTATGATCTCAAGAAATGTGATGAATGAGGATGATCGTGATTTCAGTGTTTCGGATATGTTGTCAATGGCTGAAAGTTTTGAAGAAATGCTATCTTCAATGAGCCTTTTCCTCGGAGCTATAGCAGCTGTTTCTCTGGTAGTAGGTTCGGTAGGTATTGCTAATACAATGTTTACCTCAGTACTAGAAAAGACAAAAGAGATTGGTACAATGAAAGCTATCGGGGCTACCAACTTTGATATAATGATGATATTCCTTTTCAATTCAGCACTGGTAGGTTTTGTAGGAGGGGTTATCGGTATATTATTGAGTGTAATCGTAACTTCCCTGTTAGGACCGTTATTGCAGATTTCAATAACAGTCGCGCCTTATCTGGTAATATTGGGAGTTTCGATCGCTGTAGTAATAGGCGTTATATCCGGTGTAGTGCCCGCTTACAATGCATCCAGGATGAGACCTGTAGATGCTTTGAGGTATGAGTAAGAATATTTAAAAGAGAAGTAATCAAAAAGATGAGGTGTGAGTGTTCAGGGTTGAACACTCAGATTTTTGATGAGGTGCTTGATTCCAGACAGTGGATAGTACAATACATTTCTTTGCGGACAGACTTGCTCAGTACGTACATCTTGCTACCACAGTTCTGACAGGTTACAGTTACAAATTCCATATTGTTTTTCTCCTCTGATGCTTTGTTTTTCAGGCTATGGATCCACTTTAAATCATTCACATCTTCAGTGGTTCCGTCACCTTGCTATTGATCTGATACATACCTTCTCAAAACAAGTATATAATCATTTCTATACTTTGCTATCTGCTTATTGTCATAATGATGAGGTATACTTGGAGTCAATTGTTCCAAGAAAAGAAGAGTTGTAGAATAAAGGTTCAAAAAAAAAGCTTGCAGGTAGACACCTGCGCTACCTAAAAAATTCAGTATTCTAACGCACTATCTTGGAAATATCCATTTCCAGGATATCTTCGGCTCCCAATGCCTTAAGCCTTGGAATGAGCAGGTTTACTTCACTCTTGCTGACAACAGTTTCAACTGCATAGTATTCGGATTTGTATAGCTGTGACACTGTAGGTCTCTTCATCGAGGGTAGGAAATCTATGATAGCATCCAGTTTATCTGCCGGTACGTTCATATCCAGAAGTACTTTACCCCGTGCTTCAATAACAGAAAGCAATAATGTCCTTATTTCTTCGATCTCCCTTCTTTTCAGGGGGTCTTGCCAGCTTTTCTTGTTGGCAATAAGCTTTGTGGAGGATTCCATTATCTGGTCAACGATTTTCAGACCATTATTGCGTAATGTCGAACCTGTTTCTGTAAGATCCACAACTACATCCATAAGGTCAGGGACCTTAGCTTCCGTAGCTCCATAGGAAAAGTGAATTTCTACAGGAATACCCAGGTTATCAAAGAATTTCTTTGTCATTTTTGGGTATTCAGTAGAGACCCTGCTACCAGGTTTAATGTCCCTTGCGCTGTGAATGTCACTTTCCTGAGGTACTGCAATTACTATTTTCACATTACCTGAACCCTGTTTACTGTAAGGCAGATCTGCCACTTCCACAACATCAGAATCTGACTCTGTTACCCAGTCAAGTCCTGAGATGCCAAGATCAAAGTATCCGTCATGAACGTATCGTGGTATCTCTTGTGGGCGCAGAATCTTTATTTTTTTGATTCTTGGGTCATTGATTGTAGGATTATACTGCCTATCGGTTTTCTTAATTTCAAGATCAGCCTGCTTAAAGAGCAGGAGTGTCTGTTCTTCCAGACTACCTTTTGGAATAGCTATTTCGATCAATGTGCCAACCTTTCCGTATGTTTGATTCGTGTAATATGAGATCGAATTATTACCGGGTCTATAAAGCATATTCGATTGGAAAGA
>MVQW01000116.1 GCA_002067265.1 Methanomethylovorans sp. PtaU1.Bin073
TGTTTATTTTGTTAGGCTTGTTTGCCGGAGTCATTGCCGGTATGTTTGGGAAAGGGGGAGGTGTTATCATTGTGCCGGTATTGATAAGCTTATTTCATTACGATCCTAAAGCAGCAACTGCAACCTCTTTAGCAGCATTGCAATTGCCTGTTGGATTGCCTAGTGTGATAGTGTATGCTGAACAAGGACATTTAAATCTAATTTATGCAGAGTTAATGGCAGTTGGTATTGTGGTCGGAACGTTTTTCGGCTCTAATTTGGCACTCAAACTTTCAGCTCCATTTTTCAAAAAGATATATGCCATTTTTTTGCTCGGAGTAGCCGTGTATATGGTGATAAAATACATTTAACAAAAAAAATTCTTTTCATAAATTCCTGTGTCTAACTTAAGATTGGACAGGTTTACAAATAATGGTGCACTAGTCAACACAATTATATTTACTATCTTTTAATTTGAATTAATATAGAATAATTTATATGGTAATAAGTAATTTTGCAGGCTATGAGCGATTACAGGCTTAGAATGCATGACATTCCTACTGACGACAGGCCTACTGAACGCTTGCTGAAATATGGTCCTGAGGCCCTGTCCACTGCCGAATTACTGGCGGTGATCCTAAGGACCGGAACGCAGAAAGAAAATGTAGTGAATATGTGCCAGAGAATATTCTCAGAGTACAATGTTAAACAACTGAGTCAGGCGCAAATATCTAAACTTATGCAGATACATGGCATAGGACCCACTAAAGCTGCACAGATAGCCGCTGTGTTCGAGCTTGCGCGCAAACTTGAGCGGCATGTGGATGAACCAAAGCGTAAGATCCGCTCGCCTGCTGATGTGTATTCAATGTTGTATCCGAGTATGAGGGAACAAAAACGTGAGAAACTCGTGGTACTTTACCTTGACACCAAAAATCAGGTAATTAAGGAAGAGGTAATTTCCATCGGAAGTCTCAATTCTAACATCGTGCATCCCAGGGAGGTATTCAAATCCGCACTCATGGAGTCATCAGCATCAGTTATTATTTCACATAATCATCCATCTGGTGACCCTACACCCAGCAAAGAGGATATAGCGGTCACCGAAAAGCTCGTGCAGGGTGGAAAAATACTAGGCATTGATGTCCTGGACCATGTTATCATCGGCGACGGCAGATATGTAAGCCTCAAGGATGAAGGTATTGTCACTTAAAGGAAAACAAAACCTTTAAGGTATCTACTATCAATTAAAGACCCAGATGAAAGATATAGAACTCAATGACCCCTACACTACTCCATATAGGGGCATATACGCAGTATGCGATAAAAACAATGAATATGTAGAGATCGTTGAACATTCTAATTGTTATGGCGGTGCTGCATGGTCCAAGTTCCATTATTCACATTCTCCACTTATTTTGAAGACAAGGTCCATAGGGAATATGATCAGGTACCTTGCCAAGACAGGTACGTCAAAACTTGAACTTAAACCTTCAATTGCCGCTGCTGGCATAGAATCTATTGTTGTGGAAGGGAATGAGGTCCATATCACCTATGCAGGTTTGGGCGGTGGTGGTGTAGGTGCCACCAAGTGCCGGGCCTTTGCACAGGGTGTCCTGCGTTGTAACTACAGTGAATCTGGAGGCGGGCGCGCAGCAAAGGGTACAGTTGTTGTTCCAAGAAGAGAGAGGGTGCTCATAGGCATTGATGATACAGATTCCAAGGAAAAGGGAGCTACTTGGACTCTGACTCACAATATCGCCAAAGAACTGGATTGTCCTGAAGCTGTTTATCTTTCACATTCTCTTGTCCAGCTTTTCCCAGTTTCTGCAAGGACGCAGAACTGTGTATCTACAGTGCTGGAATTCGGATGTGTGGATGAGGATGCAAAAAAAGAGTTGCTTGAAAGCATAAAAGCAGCACTTCTTAAGTACAGTGTTTCGCCACAGACTGGCATGGTGGTGCTCCCGAATTTCAGTGCACATAATATCTATCCTTACAGCAGGAAGTGCCGCAGTGGTGAACTTACCCGGGAATATGCGTTGCAATATGCTAAGGATAACGGCGTGGAGATATGGATGAACGGCAATGGGGTTATAGGCGCACTGGCCTCTCTTGCGTGGTTCGCAAGGCCGGAAGAATCCGTCAAGATGGATGCTGAGATACATGATCCCTGATGATACATCATTGGATACGAATGAAATTACTGGTAATCAAGCTCTTTTTCTTTCTTTGATCGACAGCAGCACAAGACTTGTAACCGGAGTTGCCGGTTACCCCACAACTGCTTTTATGGAACTGTTGCTTAAACATGAGCATGAAGGCTACAAGGCCTTCTGGATGACCAATGAAAAAGCTGCCCTTGAAAAAGCGTTAGGTGCATCTGTCACCGGACAGCGCTCTGTGGTTGTTGTTAAGCATGTGGGCATGAATGTGCTAAGTGACCCGCTAATGACTGCGGTCTATCACACAATAGGGGCAGGGGTTGTGATAATTGCCGGTGATGATACCGGAGCAAAGGCTTCCCAGAACGAGCAGGATTCCCGTTTTTATGGAAACCTTGCTGAAGTTTGTCTGTTCGATCCGGCAACGCCTCAGGGGGCATATGATTCAGTTACACGTGCCTTTGAGGTATCTGAGCAGGCGAAGGTTCCTGTGATCATCAGGATAACTGACAGGCTGCTTGATAGCAAAGGATCTCTTATAAGGGGTCAACAGAATGAATCAACTGTCTTTTTTGATAAGTCTATCTGGAAGCTAACCACTAAAGGAAAACATCAACGATTCCACCGAGAATCCATGCCTTTGCTCCAAGCCGCGGTTCAGACCTCTTCTTTGAACAGGCTGAGATCGGGGAATGGTAAAATAGGAATTATCTCATCCGGTTACCTTTCAGTTCTGGTAAATTCAGTACTCTCAGAGGCAAAGCGGGACGATTGTTTTCATTTGTCTCTTCAAATGGTCGCGCCTTTTCCATTTGATGTGGTAAGGCACTTCATTGATTCATGTGACACTGTGCTTGTGGTTGAAGAAACTGAACCTTACCTAGAATCCCATATTGCCGTAACCGGAAAAATAAGGGGTAAGATGACCGGCCATATACCATATGGCCAGGTGGAGATCGGGCACATTATCTATGCACTTGATCATCTGGAAGAAAGCAGGATAGAAAAGTATATTGAAGTGCAAACTATAAAGAGCCGGGGTTCGCGGCCATTGTGTCAGGACTGTCCTTTCATGCCTCTCTATAAATGTCTGGCGAACATTGATGTCATGGTTGCCGGGGATATGGGTTGTTCTATACGGGCAGCGCCTGAGCCATTACAAGCTGTTGATACTGGTTTTGCTCTCGGATCAGCTATTTCTACTGCATGTGGTTTTAAGGATAAGGGAATTGCAGTTATAGGTGATTTTGCGCTTGCACATTCCGGCATAATTGGCTTGATCAATGCCGTAGGTTCACAGGATGATGTTGTTGTAGTCATTTTGCAGAATTGGGTTGCTGCCATGACGGGAGGGCAGGAAGCTCCTGATCTTATGTCTGTTGTAAAGGCATTAGTGCCCGATACTACCGTTGTGGAAATGCCTATCTTTACCGCTGAGGCATCAAGTAGGGCAGAAATGCAGGTCAGGGATCTTCTCCAATCCAAGCTGGAGCAAAAGGGAGTTTCTGTGATCTATTTGCTGGGGAAATGTACAAAACGATGAGTAGTTATTTTTAAAGGAGGAGGGTGCCTGGCTGTGGTAGGAGGAAGGATTCGGAAAACCCCGTATTAAGGCTAGGTTTTGTGGTAGGCACCCTGAATTATTATATAATAATTTAAATATATAAACATACTGTTAGATTTATTTTAGATGTTTTTTACTCTAATCTTTATTCTTAATTCTGTATTTTGTTACTTCAGTCCAGTATTGTTAAATAAGATGGTCCGATATTTGGGCCTATAATTCATTTTTTACATCCAGGTGACCTTTTTGATCGGAATACTTGTCAATGACCGGGTTAAAGCGGGTAAGCAGGCTATCAATGAGCTGTACAACGTCGGATATTATGGGCGACCGAAAGGTGATACGCTAGAGCTCACATTGATTGAAGCTGCATATCTGCATTACAAAAAAAAGCTTGATATTCAGATAGAAGACAGATCCCTGTCATTTGAGGAGTTCTTTACAGAAGCATCAAAGAGGCAGCATTACTTTGATCTAAAGTACATTGTATATAAAGATCTGCGAGAAAGGGGATATTATGTACAGCCTTCAGTTACGGATTTCAGGGTATATCCAAGGGGAGGCCATCCTGGAAAGACTCCGGCAAAATTCTTTGTTCATGTTATTTCGGAGCGCATTCCTTTGTCTCTCAGAGAGCTTCGCACATCTCTGGAAGCTGCACATAATGTGCATAAAACAATGGTACTTGCTATTGTTGATGAGGAGAGTGATATCACTTTCTACGAAATACGGAAAGTTGATCCAAAAGGAGAAGTGAAATCCATTCCGGAAGCCGTAGAGGGTATACACGGAAGGTCTACTTTCCTTGAAGACCGTGTAGTGGTATGGGATAGCGATGTTTCCAGCTCTTTACATGCTGAAGGTTTCTATGGCCATCCTCTCGATGCGGATCGTCTGCAGTTATCGCTTGTAGAATCGGGTTATCTGCTTAAAATGGATGTACTGGAGGTTGCCGATATGTCCGGTAAATCTTCTATCAGATTTGATGAATTTGCTGCAAAAGCATCTGTTATTGAATCTGAATTCATGCTGAAGTACAGGGTCTATGAGAACCTGAGAGACAGAGGTTTTGTCCCAAAAACTGGTTTCAAGTTCGGAAGCCATTTCAGAGTGTATCAGAATTTCAAGTCCGTGGATAAGTTGCCACACTCGGAATATCTTGTCCATTCCATATCCCAAGACTATGTATTCGTGCTTCCGGTGATGTCAAGGGCAGTGCGCCTTGCGAACAGTGTGCGCAAAAGAATGATATATGCAGTACATGATAACGTTCAATGTACCTACATTGACATCGGTAGGGTCAAAATGTAACCGATACGTATGTTCGACATAATTGCTGTGGATATTTCTGGAAGGCATATAGAAAATGGGGAGTACTTCATGGTATGTGCAGCCGTATCGTTTTCTGTATCTCCCGACCATATCGATAAAACTCATCAGGTGAATATCCGTCACTTCACAAGCTCTAGTGCTCCTGAACTTACTGATGTTGTCGAAATGGTAGAAAAGACCGTGGAAGGACTTAATCCTCAGGCTACGATCGTGATGGAGGCCGGAGATATGTTCAATAGGCCGCAGTGGTTGGTTACAGGTATGTTCTCCCGTGATTTCAAATATCAAGAGTCTCTAAGTGAACGCAGGGCCATAGAGCTTGCCCATCATATCTCAGTGAGTGCCAGAAGACTGCTTAAGAACAGGGATTCCATTAGTGTTCAATCTAATACAGAGGATTATTCCAAATGAAAAAAGTGATAGTGGTACAAAGAGTTGATCCGGGTAGTGATGAGTTTCAAAATAAGCGGCAGCTTGCTGAACTAAAAGATCTTGCTTATGCTGCCGGCTACTCTGTAGTTGGAGAGGTTATTCAGTCGCGTTATCCCGATAAAAAATACCAGCTGGGTAAGGGAAAGGTGCAGGAGCTTGCATTGGCTGTGGAGTCCTTGACTTCAGAAAAAGTGATCTTTTGCAATGAACTGAGCAGTATGCAGCTGTATCACATCACAGATATATGTAAGTGTGCGGTCATCGACAAGTTCCAGCTCATCCTTGAGATCTTTGCGTTGCGTGCTACTACACGGAGGGCCAAGCTACAGGTGGAGCTTGCAAGGCTTGAATATGAAATACCCAGGGCAAGGATAATTATCTCGCACCTGAAAAAAGAGGAAAGACCAGGTTTTATGGGATTGGGTAGCTATGAGGATTCATATGAGCAGGATATCAAGGGCAGGATAGCTCGGATCAAGGATGAGCTAAGTCATGTGCAGAGCCATAATGAATCCCTGCGCAGCTTCCGACATGCACACGGTCTTTCCCTGGTGGCTCTTGCAGGCTACACAAATGCCGGAAAAAGTACGCTTTTCAATGCTCTCATGGATGAGGGAGTGGATGTGGCTGACATGCTTTTCACAACACTCTCGCCAGTTGCCCGCTCAATGGATGTAATGGGCCGCAAGGTTGTTCTCACTGATACCGTAGGTTTTATAGAGGACTTACCTCATTGGCTCATCGATGCCTTCCGTTCGACTTTGAACGAGATCTTTTTTGCAGATATCATCTTATTGGTAGTGGACGCAAGTGAGCCATTGGATATAATGCATGATAAGCTGCTTACGTGTCATGATACTCTCTGGGAGCAGGTGCATGGTGCATCAATGATCACTGTTATGAACAAAACAGATCTCATCAGCTACGAAGAGCTTAATGAAAAAATGGAAGCTCTTGGTTATCTTGTTCCAAACCCTGTTTTTATCTCTGCGAAGGCCATGCAAGGTCTGGATGATCTGAAGTGCGCCATAAGAGATAAGCTGCCAGTATGGAAAAGAAAGGAAATATCAATGCCTCTTTCAGAGCACTCAATGTCAGTTCTGTCCTGGCTTTTCAAAGAAGGTGTAGTGCATTCTGTTAAATATACAGATCACATCCTTGTGGATCTGGAGGCAAGGGAAGAGATAATGAATAAGATCGAATCTATGTCGGATGACCAAGCAATTATTTGAATTTTATCACTATTTATACTTTCAATCATCCGTATGCGTTATATTTAAATATGATTGAGTATGTTAGTAAATATGCGAACGGGTCTCTTCTCAAATGTACCACCAATCCTATCCAACCACCCAATACACAACTCCTTTACCCGTTCGCTTGTTTCTTATGCGAGTAATTCATTTTGTTCTTTTCATATAAGTTCTTATTCCTCTAATCTTTTGTACCCTTGCGCTTTTTGTTAGATTACAGTACACAGATACCGAGATTTTATAAGGAATCGTCTTTTATCTGGATATATGAAATTCGACCTGCATGTCCACACACGTTTCTCCAAAGATAGTGATGCAGATATTGATGCTATCATCAGCTATGCTGAAAAACATGGTCTTGATGGTTTTGCAGTATGTGATCACGATGTAATCGAGGGTGGTCAATTTTCCGTGAAGAGAGCAGCTGAACTAGGTTCATCCCTTATCGTTATTCCTGGTGTTGAAATAAGCACTTCCGAAGGACATCTGCTTGTGCTGAATATCAAAGAACGTATCGAGCCGGGGCTATCTCCGGTTGAGACAATTAAAAGAGCAAGGGCACAGAATGCAGTAGTAATATTGCCTCATCCTTTTAAGCTTACATCACATGGCATAGGATATGTAGAGGGTCTTGATGTGGATGCCGTGGAGGTTCTAAATTCCCGTTGCCTTACCAATGGTCCTAATAACAAAGCCCGTGCTGCGGCGATTTCTGTGGGGCTTCCTCAAGTGGGAGGCAGCGATTGTCATATGCCTGAAATGGTAGGGATGTCATACACTGAGGTCGATGCGCAGGAAAGATCATTGGATGCAGTTCTCGATTCCATAAGGCAGGGAAAGGTAAAACCGGGTGGAGGTAAAACTCCAAAGATATTTGTGCTACGCCAGATGATGGCGAATGCACAAAAAAGAGTAGCTAAAATACTGGGGCTGGGCTAAAGGAAAGTGTGCAAAAGCTTCAAAGCTTCTTTTTCTTTCTCTCCACCGCACTTGTTAACAATATCTTCGTAGAATTTTATCAACTTGAGGTATTTCTCATCACCGTCTAT
>MVQW01000117.1 GCA_002067265.1 Methanomethylovorans sp. PtaU1.Bin073
GGTGTGTTTGGAATTGTGATTTTCCTCATGGCAACATCTATAGGATTGCTGCCTTCTTTCATGAATGTGAGAAAAAGTAATGCAATGGGAGTAATCTTACTCCCGGTTATTCTGTATTTTTTGTGATATTGACCATAAGTTCAGATATTTTTGGCTTTCCACATACTGAATTTTCATGTATCAACACTCCTATTATGATACTGCCCTACTCAAAAAGAAAACATCATTTATTCTTCTTCGTCATCCCTTGTTTTGACTAATGTAACTATTTTATCGGTAGGATGATAATTTATGGAAACGAACCTCATTATACACAATACTAATAGCAATGCAGCAAAGACTAGCAATACGTAAATCTCAAAGTTATGACTGTATACCATGACAGTGATCTCACGCATGAGTATCAGAATGGTGGCATCGGTCACGTAAGTGATTCGGATTCTTTCTTGAACACGATAATCAGAGAAGGTCTTGAAAAGGTCAATTAAAACGAAGACTGTCAGAACATTGTACACTACCTCGTTAATATTACTCGTTTTCAACAATACAGCCCACATCGTCTGGAAAATATCGAACACTGCAAGGATAATTAACAGTAAAAGTGTGTAGAGGACGACAACTGTCAAATTAACTATTATCTTTTTAAATATTTTATCATGTAGTTCCATTTGGATCCTCCGAAGTAACTTTATATTTTAAGTGTGAAAATAACAGGATCTATAAGTACCAATTACAAAGGCGGATATTCTTGTTTAGTAGAAAATCATAATTTGAACTTGCAGTAGAACCTGCGTGTTCAAAACCGCATTTTACCAGAAAAACATTAAATGATTTCATACAATATCCTCTTTTAAAATAATATATTACTATTTATATATAATTCTTGGCTTACTACATAATCTCAGATATTCAAAGGACGATCGTATTTGTTACAAATAGGAAATCTTGAGTTGCCACTAGATCTTTGATTTAATGGGGAGGTTAAAAAGATGATTAAAGTTTGTTGATACAGATCTAGCTGTATCGGAGAAATCTTACCTTTCAGGACATTGTTGCAAATAATCCAAAAGAAAACTCATAAAACCCATATATTGAAGCGGTTTTGTTTAAAAGAATATTAAAGTAACCATAGAGAAAAATAAAAATACATTTCTCATCGAGCTATATTTTCCAGAAGAGAAGTATCTTCGTGAGAATAAGCAGGTGCACAGCAGCAGAGTATCACCAGTTCCATATCAGAGATGTTCTCCACTTTATGCGCCGTACCGGGCGGTATGCAGACAGTGTCTCCGCAGTTTACTTCAAATTGCTCTTTTGCAAGGGTCATGATCCCACAGCCTGCAGTAATATGATATACCTCCTCTGTAGACTCATGCACGTGTAACAAAGTTGCACCGCCTGGAGGGACCCTTGCTTCTGCGAGGCTCAAGTGTAAGTTGCCATGTACCATAGGGTGCATAAGTTCCCTGATTGTAGAGCTATCCTTGGTAACATAAGGTTCCACTTGCGCATAGGTTGTTTTCAGGATATTATTGCTACTTTTCATTATACCTCCTGAAAACCATTGATCATCTGCATCATATTATCCTTGATCTGTTCCACTGCATTCACCCATTTTCCCCCAATATCAATGGGTGCAACTCCTTCAAGGTCTGCACGGACAAGGTCCTCATCATAGGGGATCTCACCAAGCACAGATATCCCTAAAGCTTCAAGCTGAGGTGCAAGGTTCACGGATTTACCCTTATTGATAACTGCTGCCAGATGTTTGATCCCTATATCCTCTGAAAGATGTTTTATCCTTTCAGCAGTTTCCAGTGACCTCTTACCTGGCTCAACAACTACTATCATAAGATCTATGCCTTTTGTAGTCCCCCTACCCAGATGTTCAATACCTGCTTCCATATCAAGTATCACTGCACTTTTATCCTTCAGCACTACATGCCTGAGAAATGCTTTAAGGAAAGAGGATGCGGGACACATACAACCACTACCGCCAGTATCAATGGTGCCCATCACAAGCATCTTTACATTATCCGGACCTACAACCCCGAATCTCTCCACGATGTCATCAACTTTGGGGTTGAACTTGAACATGCCTCCTTTTTCTCCCGCACGTTCTTCAATCATATCCTGATAGTCCGTAAGAGGATTTGGAGGATTAATTATGCCAATGGATGATGCAAGGTTCATGTCCGCATCGGCATCTATGGCTACTACGTCAAAACCATCCCTTGCAAGCATTCGTGCAAGAGTACCTGAAAGTGTGGTCTTACCTACACCGCCTTTACCCGTGACAGCAATTTTCACCATACATTGAACAGCATCATCATGTAAATTATAGATTCCGGTGTCCTTTATGGTAGATATTGTAAGTACATGCAAAAGTAGCCATCAGAAATAAATGTAGCCTCAGCTTTATATCTTCGATTTAAAAATCATATCAATTTATATAATACTGTAATAATCTATTCTGAGATACAGATGGATGCACGCTATAAAAAGATCCGAAATATAATGATCTTGATCTTGGTACTCAACCTGGCAGTTTCTGTTGTTAAGATCATTTATGGTAAGATAACAAATACTTTGAGTATGCAATCCGACGGTTACCATTCCATGTTTGATGGAATATCCAATGTTGTTGGACTTATAGGAATTCAAGCAGCTTCAAAACCACCAGATACAGAGCATCCTTACGGTCATCGTAAATTCGAGACAATGGCATCTGTTTTCATCGCTGTATTGCTGATGTTCGTAGGCTTTAAGATAGTGAGTGAGGCTTTTGGAAGATTTGGTAATGGATCATTGCCGGAAGTGACTGCTATTAGCTTTATGGTCATGATCGGTACAATGACAGTTAATTACCTTGTAACAACTTATGAACATCGTAACGGTGTGAAATTGCAAAGTGAAGTGCTCATCGCTGACTCCATGCACACTAAAAGTGACATTTATGTATCCCTTTCTGTCATCCTAGGACTCATTGCTATAAAAGCGGGTTTCCCTATACTGGACCCCATCATAGCGATCGTAATTTCAGTAATCATATTCTATGCAGCAATCTCCATTATTATTAAAAGCGCTTCTATCCTGTGTGACACATCCCAACTTGATGTAAAAGAAGTATATGATGTTGTGTGCGAAGTGGATGGCGTAATGGGATGCCACAACATAAGAACAAGAGGCGTTGCAGGCCACATATACATCGATTTGCACATGGAAGTGCATCCTAACATGCCTACCCATGAATCACATGGTATTGCCGATACTGTAGAATATCGGCTAAAACAACGTTTTGAAGGTGTCCAGGACGTAGTCATCCATATTGAACCTGCTCCTCTTGAACCAGCATCATGAATTGAAGAGAGCGGGATAAACTATAAGAGAAGTAAGGATGATTTACTAACGATGTCTGGCAACACTTTTGGAACTGTTTTTAAAGTTACCACCTGGGGGGAATCACATGGCAATGCCCTGGGAGTAGTAGTAGACGGCACACCTGCAGGGCTGTCCCTTGAAACCTCGGTGATACAGAAAGAACTAGACAGGCGCAGACCTGGGCAAAGCAGTGCCTCTACACCCCGTAACGAATCCGATATAGTGGAGATACTGTCAGGTATATTTGAAGGAAAGACCACTGGCATGCCAATTTCCATGATGGTTCGCAACAAGGATGCAAATTCAAATGCTTATGAATATCTGCGGACAATTCCCAGACCTGGACATGCAGACCTGTTATACCAGGATAAATATGGTATGCGTGACCATAGGGGTGGAGGCAGATCATCAGGACGGGAAACCCTTGGCAG
>MVQW01000118.1 GCA_002067265.1 Methanomethylovorans sp. PtaU1.Bin073
CTCGGGTGCTGTTATGTGCCTTTCCGATAAGGTAAAAGCTGAAGCTTTTTCCCTCATAGGCCTTGATTCACTTAAGTATGAGAACATGGGAAACGGCCAGGAATATACTCATTATCTTAATCTCTCGTATGCTATATCCGAATTCATACGGGAACTTGTGACTATAAAAGCACAAAGAGCAAAGGAATTTGAGGATAAGGCAATATCTGATTTCGCTGCTTCTCTTATGCCCAGTATGCATGTATACTTGCATTGCCACGAATTCGGTGTGTTCTACACTCTGGCACGGCTGCACAAATTAGGTTTGTCTGTAAATTCAGTAGCTACGTATCATGCAACATTGCCAGGGAGAGCTTCAGGGCATCAATCGTTACAGAAGATCCGCCAGAATGATAGCACCTGGGATCCAAAAGTGCCTGAAAACTTGGCAAGACTTGAAGCCCTTTCTATAAATGCCGATGTAGTAACCGCAGTAGGCGACTCCACGCGTAAGGAAGTCAAATTGTTCTACGGAATAGATTCAATAGTTGTCCGCAACGGTATAGATAACAATGGATTAGGCATTTCCATGGAAAAGAAGAAGAAATGCCGCGAGAAGATACAGACCTTTCTTTCAGAAAATATGCAGAAACTGTATGGAGGCGTGCCCATTCCTTCAAAGAGGATACTGCCTGTATTCTCCATATCACGTATCGAGATAGAGAACAAAGGCTATCCTGACCTCCTTGACTCCCTCATGTTGCTGGATAGAATGGTAAAACTGCAGATAGCGGCAGGACAGCAGGATGAGGATATACGTGTAGTCTGCTTTATTATAGCAGCACACGGTCCAAAGTCAAATGTACCTGAAGGTTTCCCACTTAAGCTGCCGGATGAGATATTACAGGGAGAGGAAATCAGACTTCAGAGAATGATCAAGGAGAGGCAGCTAGAACCTGCGCAAATTATCACCGGAAGAAGACATGTTACAGCTGTACTTTATCCTCAGTGGATATCAGACCATGATGGCGGTCTTAATATGAACTCTGATGAGTTAATGGCAGGGTGTATTGCAGGGATATTCCCTTCAAGATATGAGCCTTTCCTACTCACGGGACTTGAAGCAGGAAAAGAGGCTACACCAAGCATAGTCAGCAAGGTTTGTGGTTTTAGTGATGCCCTTGCAAGCATCAAACGCCTCGTTATGGGCATGGGCGGGGTGATAGTTGTGGATAATATAGACCTTCCATACAATGAAATGGTATGCGATTACGCTCTTGCTATGGACTATTTCCTGGATACTTACATTGATGACAAAGTAAAGTATAGCCTTCTTTGCCAGGAAGCTAACCTGCTTGCAAAGGAGATGAACTGGCTGAGCCCTACAAAAGAATATTATGAGCTTCTGACGGGCGTATGCATAGTTCAGGAAGAAGAGGAAAACTGACTCTTGATAGTTTTTCAGATTAAGCAGGAGAAATACAAGTGTCTGAGATACGCAAACACTATTTCCTTGAGGATTATTGCATAGTAGCCGCTGCAAGAGGTAAAAGGCCTTCTGATTTTTCTTCTTCACCGGAGGTCCAGAATGCTACAAGCTGTGTATTCTGTGCTGGAAGAGAAGACCAGACTCCACCTGCTCTGGCTGTATATAAGGATGGAAAGATCCTTCAGGACAATAAGGATGAACTTATTAGAGACTGGCAGATCCGTTGTATACCAAATCTATATCCTGCCCTCAGTCCTGAAGGTGCTGATAACCCCTGTCAATCGGGATATGGTTTCCACGAAGTAATAATTGAAACACCTCAACACGAGAAAAAGCTGACAAATTTCTCAGATGAAGAGATGTATCTGCTCATGAAAGCTTACAGGGACCGGGTAATTCATTACTGGAAACAGCCACAGATACGGTACGTATCTCTTTTTAAGAATTGGGGAAAGCAGGCAGGTGCATCCCTGGAACACACCCATTCCCAGCTTATCGCATTGCCTTTGATACCTCCTTCTATTAAAAGGGAGACAGATGTTATTCAGGCTAAAGGAGAATGTCCTTACTGTGAGATAGTACGCAGGGAATCTGCAAGTGAAAGATCCATTTATGAAAATAAATTTTTCATAGCCTTTGCTCCTTATTGCTCAAAGGTTCCATTTGAAGTGTGGTTCCTTCCTAAGACACATGTCAGTAATCTTGGAGCAATGTCAACTGAAATGCTGTTTTCATTGGGTGTTGCTATGAGCTATGTGCTTTCCAGATTAGAAACAGTATTGGGATCTCCTGCTTACAATTATATGTTTTTCCAACTGATGAAAGACGATCCATATCATTTGAATATCAGGCTCCAGCCCGTGACAAGTAAGATGGCAGGATTTGAGAAAAACACTGATATTTTCATTAATACCATGCCCCCTGAAAAGGCTGCTGAGTATTTGAACAATGAGATGTCCGAACAGGAAATACATTGAATATTAATAAGTGTGGGATAAAATGAGAAAATTAAGAATAGGTATGTTCTCGTGGGAAAGCTTGTATTCAGTAAAGGTGGGAGGTATAGCTCCCCATGTTTCAGAACTATCCGAAGTATTAGCTTCTAAGGGTCATGAAGTGCATATATTCACCCGCAACCGCGGGTTAGATCCGCATTCGTTCATAAATGGCGTGCATTATCATCGAGTGGACCACGACCAGTCAGGTGGCGTGGTAAACCAGATGGACAGAATGTGCGATTCCATGTACTGGATGTTTTTAGAAATGGTAGACAAATTCGGTCATTTCGATATCCTCCATGGTCATGACTGGCATCCGGTGAATGTACTATGCAAACTCAAAGCAGAAAAAGGACTGCCTTTCCTTCTCACATACCACAGTACGGAATGGGGACGTAACGGAAATGTACATGGGGATTGGTGGGAAGCTAAAACGATCTCACATCGAGAATGGCTGGGTGGTTATGAGGCTGCTGAAGTTATAATTACTTCAGAGGTACTTAAAAAGGAAGTTCAATTTCTATACCTAATACCAGATAATAAGATATCACTTGTACCGAACGGGATATTTTTAAACAAAATGCATAGGGACATTGATCCGGGAGAGGTAAAAAAGAAATATGGAATCCATTCACTCGCTCCTGTTGTTTTGTTTATAGGGCGCATGAGCTATCAGAAAGGGCCTGATATGCTTGTAAAAGCCATAGGAAAAGTATTGTCTCACCGGTGGGACGTACAGTTTGTATTTATAGGAGAGGGGGAAATGAGAGCCCATTGCGAATATCTGGCTGTTTCAACGGGCGTTAAGCATGCGGCTCATTTCCTTGGTTATGCTTCTGATAACGTTTCCAGAGACTGGTACAATGCTGCAGACATCGTATGTGTTCCAAGCCGCAACGAGCCTTTTGGCATTGTTGTACTTGAAGCATGGGATGCGGGCAAGAGTGTGGTGGCTACCGATGCTGTGAAGCTTATTGAGAATTTCAAGAATGGGGTTACAGTGTACCAAAACCCGGATTCCATAGCATGGGGAATCAACTATGTACTGGATGGCTTGGGGAAAGCAGGTTTTGGAGACGAAGGGCGTAAGCTAATTGAAGAAGTATATAACTGGGATGAGATAGCCGATTCCACATTGAAAGTTTATGGCCGTTTACTGAAGGACAAAAAATAAAGCAGCTGAGTATTATCACTCATATTCTCTTTTCACAGAGGGTCCTCTGTAAACTCTTTTTTCATAATCCCCATATCCTCTGTGTTTAGCCCTTACCTTTCGCTTCAAATTCTGTTCCAGCAATTCTTCCACTTCTTTCCATTCAGCAGTATCAGACATCAAATGATACCTCATATCACCCTGATAAATGGATTGTGATGTATGAATTCCACATCTAACCCCAATAGGTCTGCCAGACGCGGGCAAAGCTCCTCCATACCCGGATTCTCTGTAGCATAATGTGTGGCATCGATAAGAACAAGCTCTCCCCGGGAGCGTATGACATCATGTTTAAGTTCTGAAGATACAAATGCTTCAACACCATGCTCTCTTGCCACTTCCAGATACTCGCTACGAAAACCACTACCTCCGAAAACCATTACACGTTTTATATCATCTCTTTCTCCTACATATTGTACATGAGTGTTGAGACTTTTTGCGACATGGTTTGCCAGAGTTTCCGTAGAGCATACAGGTACTTCACCTATGCGGCCTATTTCCAGTTCTTGTACTTTGTTAAGTCCCAGCCTCTTTGCAAGTACATCGTTTATTCCGCCTTTAGCCCTGTCAAAATTCGTATGCATGGAATATAGAGAAATTCTGTTATCCAGAGCTATTTGTAGACTGGTGGCAAGTCTTTTGGAAATACAATTCACAGGATTGAAAATAAGAGTGTGATGAGTTATTAACAGGTCTGCATTGATCTCTGAAGCTCTGCTAAGTACGTAGTCCGTAGGGTCCAAAGCAACTGCAATTTTTTTAATATCATTGTCAAGGTCCAGATTAAGACCAATCTTACCTACATCGAAATCTGCAGCAAGCTCAGGAGGAGCTAGTTTTTCCAGAACCGGGATGATCTTAGATAGATGCATAAAAAGCCTTTGTCTTCAATTCATAAGAACCTGTCGCAATCAAGAATTTGAAATCCACTGCAGAGACTAGATTCCCAGCAATTATATCGAAGCTTTAAAATAATATTAAATATATTATAACAAAGAGGTTTATTTATGAGAATTGAAAGTGGGATAGAAGGTTTGGACGAGATCATGCAGGGAGGACTTCTCCCAGAACGTGTCTATCTGCTAAGCGGACCTCCTGGAGGAGGCAAGACAACCTTTGGAGTACAATTTCTTGCAAAAGGTGCTCTACAGGGTGATGTGGGACTATATGTCACATTACTGGAATGTCCCCAGAACATCATAAATGATATGTCCAACTATTCTCTCAACGTCATACCACTTATAAAAGTGAAGAAACTGTTATTTGCAGACCTTGGACCACGTATGGAATATGGGTACATGGATGAATTAAAAGATATAATTCAACCCCATGAGAATATAGAAGGACATTCTAATGAACATGAAGCTCCATCTCCTGCCATGGTATTCAAAGAGCTTGCAGCTTATGTTGTAGAATACAATGTCAAAAGACTTGTCATTGATTCCATGAGTGCAATACGTTTTGCAACACAAGACCCGGCACTTCAGGAAAAAGAGATGACACGTTTTATTAGAAACCTGAAAAAACTGGGTTGTACAACTATTATTATAGGTGAGTTAACCGATCCAACTGCATATACTACCGAACAATTCGCATCCCACGGAGTAATTTTCCTGCATAATTTCCTTTATGAAAAGCAGATGACACGTGCCATCCAGATAATCAAAATGCGTGGCACAAAACATGACTGCAATATGCATAAAGTTCAATTTACTGAGCGGGGACTGCAAGTAGAAGGCATTCTACAATAATGGAGTGGTGCAGGATGCGGCTTTTTAAGAAAGCAGAAGCGAAAAGAAAGCTCAGCGATTCGGAGAAGGCCGAACTGGAGAAAAGGGCCTATGACCTTGGCTTTGAAGTAGGTTATCATAAACATTCGGAACTTGGCTGGGTAAG
>MVQW01000119.1 GCA_002067265.1 Methanomethylovorans sp. PtaU1.Bin073
CAATCATCACTCTGATATGGTCACGAAAACTCGGAAGAGCTCCTATGATTTTTTCTCCGTTTTTTGTTTCGATCTCAAAAGTTGATTTGTGTTCAAATTTCGGATAGTTCTTTTGGGTGACATTAAATACTATTCCAAAAAAAATCGGTGAAAGTAGTCCTAGTACAAAAACAATGAAGATACCTAATGGAGACATCTGCATATTATTTCCTCTGTATTATATGTTACTGTGTTTGGTAAATTATTTTCAATGTATAAATAATTTGTGTTTTTATTTTCTACCTAAGAAAATAGATCATGTCTGCATCTGCAGAGGTAATTTCTTTTCTGGTGATTTCGTATTTGTATTCCTTAGATGTCCAGGATCATACCTTTGTCTATCTTTAAGTTCCTGTTTCTTTGCAGCATTCCAGCCACTTACTGCTTGAATATAACCAGTGACTCTGGAAAGGTGCTCTACATTATTAGAACCACAATTTTCACAAGTATTGTGTAGTCCTGACATTACATGAGAATCATTTCTGCAGATAGTCAGATCCTTTGTAAATGCAAAGTATCCCACCTGTGTGTTCTTAGCAATGTTCATAGCGAATTCTTTGAGCCCATTTGCATCCGGAGAGCTTTCTCCAAGCCATATATGGAGAATATTTCCTCCGTCAACAATTGGGAAGAACGTATGCTCTATCTTGATTCTATCTACAATTGATATGTTTGCTCCTGGGGGCACATGTGTTCCGTTTGTGTAGTATATTGGAAGATCTCTCGTTATGTTCATTTGTTTAAGAGCAGCATCAATATCTCCTTTAATAACCCTGACTGCATCTTTTCTATACGATTCATTCAGCAGGTCTGATACAGCAAATCGTTGACAGGTTGTTTCTGCAGGTGTTCTTGCAAGAGCAATTGTCATACCATGTTTTACAGACAGTTCTTTTGCATACATTTCCATTTCTGTCATCACTCTGATTGCAAGTTTTCTGGCAACTGGTGATTCGTGTAATTGGCATCCACATTGGGCCTGAACCATTTCATTGATTCCTACAATACCAATCGTATAAACCAATGCATTGAGATCTACTGCAATACTTCCTTTTTTACTTGTATTGGGATCCTTGGGTCTTTGTGTAATGAATGGCATTCTGCCTGCAGATATTATCTGATTCATCCAGTTTTTCTTGATATTGAATATTCTGACCGTATCGTCCATCTGCTTCTTGAGTATTGCTATCAGAAGTTTATCATCACCATTAGTTTTGTAAGCTGCTCTTGGACAATTCAGTGAAACTACCTGCCATGATCCCATTGAGAAGTGTTTACCTTCCTTAAATAATACCTTTTCTTCAAATTCTTTATCATCTTCTGCATTAACAGAAAATTGATAGGCACAACACTGATAACATGATATGCCACCTTTTGCACGTCTGTATTCTGGAAGTTGGTTATCAAAGTAAGGAGTTCCGAACTTTGCTGCAAGCTCAAATGCAATGGTGTATAATTCATTATATGTTGGGAGTTCTGGATGAGCTTTGTTGAACAATTCATCTTCCTGCATGAAATCGGGTTCTATGGATATTTCAGGTTTTGGAAAACTGAACGGTTTGCCCCAATAATCGCCTTGTAGCATGACATTCATTAGGGCTTTGAAGGATAACCTTACTTCTCTCTCAAACTCTCCATATGTGCGTTTTAATGAGTCATCGAGACCGTTCCAAACCTTTCCCATATATACAGCTGGAATGTCTTTCCAGATACTTGGTACTCCCGGAGAAAGCTGAACTGATGAGAATACTAATTGTCCTCCACGGGCAACCATCATCTGTGTCATTTCATAGATGAACATTTGCATTAGCTGTTCGATTTCCCTGTATTCTTTTCCTTCCAGGTAAGGAGAAAGGAATGTAAGGAAATTATAGAAGCCCTGACCTCCGGCAAAGTTTGTCTGTGCGCTTCCAAGTGCCTTTACGGCATGCAGGATAGCAACTTCTGCTTTCATAGCAGGTCCTGCAACACTTGCCTTTGTCCCATTTCCATCTGGCATTAAGCCATAGTAAAAGAAGTATCTCAGATCCCAATCCTGACAGAATGGCCGGGTTCCGAAATATTCAAGGTCATGGATATGAATGTCTCCTTTCAGGTGCATATCAGTAATTTCCTGAGGGAATAGCAATAGATACTGTTCCTTAGAGATCTTATCAGCTTTTTTCTTATGAGCAGTTTCAGCATTTCCCTGCAGGTTAGCATTTTCATTTGCTTCAAAACCGCTACCCAGATCGATTTCACATGCATCAAATACAGGAGTTCCAACTCTGGTAGATATCTTTCTCCATTCAGGATGCCCTGATTCGAGGAGCTTGATATTAACGATTTCTCTAATTAGTGGACCTGAGAGAACAGAAAGATTCATTTTCAAAATACTTTGCTCAACGTCCTTTGCTATACTTTGTGCTTCTTCTCTTGTGATTGCACTAATCCCATAATACCTTTTACAAAGGGATATTTCTTTGAGTAGCTGGTTTACGATGGCTTCTCTGTTCCATTCAATGAAATGACCATCCGTTGTCCTGACTTGTGGCATGATCTCTGCGAGTGATCCATCTAATGATTGCTGTTTATGCTGCATATGATTACCCTGATTATTTAGTGGTGAATGTTTGTTTTTTTAAAATTAGTAGTATTATAAATCAAATACAGGAGACACATTGAAGAGAGGTGTAAAGCTCGTGTCTCCTGCATATCTTATGAACCCTGATGCAACTCAGGCATAAGCTGGAATGTCTTCAAGTTTTGATGTAATTTTTGCCATGCTATCGGGTTTTTCACTCTTGAGATTAACTACAACAATATTGTTTTCATGAGTAATCGTTATTGTAGTTGAAAGCATTGTAAATGAAACATCTGTTGTCAGTGATTCCTGAATATTTGCTTTGTTCTTGGCATTTCCTAGATTTACAAACTCCGGGAATACTTGTTTGGAAAAGACTTCTGTATTGAATTTGAATGTCTTTTCTTTCCTTTCAGCATATTTCTTTAGAAGATTTTCAATGGTTTCCCTGTTTGAGATTATCTTTTCGTAATTTCTCATCGGTGTCATTGTTGAAAGTGTATCGCATATTATTTGAATATCCGGTTTTTTATCTGTTGGCATGACAAAGGTTTGAGATGCCTTGATCTTCTTTTCCAAAAGCTGAAAATCGTTGTCATCTGGTTGTGTTTCCAGTATATTCATTACATCTTCAAGGTCTCTTGTACTAGTGTTTGCGTATATTCTCAGAATATCAATTAGTGTATTCAGGTACAACATGTTTTGTCTTGAATACTTGAACATCTCTTCGATTATATTTGGTACAGGTTTTGCTATTGCCTGCTGGTATTTGCTGAGAATATCCTGACAGTGTTGTGTTTGCTGTTCGACTTTTGGGATTGCGTATTCTACTATCCATGTATGTGCATCAGCAAAATTAGATAATGTATCTGGCTGTAAGGTTATGCGATGGTTCAATGCATATGGCAATATGAACATTATATCTTCTATAGATACTGTATTTCTTCCATCAAGCCATGCTTTTGCTTTCGAAAATTTTAGAATTGATTCTATGAACCTTTGTCCGATAGGATATTTAACATGAGCACAAATTCCATTATCAAAACTGCATGCCTTACAGTTAATATTTTCATTGTAGATTTCATTTGCAATATCTCTGCGATGCTTACACGCAAAGAATAATTGGGTAATTGATGATAATAGATAAATGTCTTCTGAC
>MVQW01000120.1 GCA_002067265.1 Methanomethylovorans sp. PtaU1.Bin073
GGCTTCATTTTACTTGAATAAACTTTATAAACGCTCAGATACAAGGTCTTGGAAAAGATTTACATATATTGGAATTTAATATAAAACCGTGCCTTTCAAAAAAACTAGAACTAAAATACGTAACTTATTGATAGTTGTAATCTTATGTTTGCTCTTTATTCAAACAACATCAGCTGCAGAAGTAGCAACTGTCCATGGAGCTATATATGAATGGGAAACATTTAAGCTTCTGGAGAATACGATTGTTGAAGTCAATTCCACACCTCCTCAGTCACAGGTAGCGAAATACGGCCTGTACTCCTTTGATCTACCAGTAGGAGTCTACCTGCTAAATGCAAGTTATTATGAGGATGGAGAATTGGTATATTACGCAGAAGAAAACCTCAATATTACGAACGGTGGAGATTATCTTCTTGACATGTTGCTTCTGCCAGCTTATCCTAAAGGCAGCTTAAATGATAGTGATCTTACAGAAATTACAACAGGACTTGAAAATAAATCTCTTATTCTGGATGGAAATGAATCTAAAACCACGGTTTATCTGATAGCTGCGGGCGCTATAGTTATTGTTGGCACAATAGCTGCTTTTGCATTAACGAAGAGAAAAGCATTGCAGAAAAACGAACTGGAAACCAGATTATATGACCTTGAATATACAGATCAGGATAACTTAACTGATGATGGAACTTCATTGCCCCATGATCTTCAACAAGTAGTTGATATCATCAAAAACAACGGTGGACGTATAACTCAAAGAGATCTTCGCAGTAAAATCAGTTACTCTGAAGCAAAAGTAAGCCTAATGGTGTCGGATCTTGAAAATAGAGGTATTGTCGAGAAATTCAAGAAAGGCAGAGGCAACATTATAGTCCTTAAAGAGAACGATCACCAAAATTTATAATTGCTTTAAGTACCTATGCTTTTCGAGATTAATATTCATTTCAAATCAAACGAGGCAACCTGATGCGAGTTTCTATGGATATAGAATTACAGGATGCTCCAGGGCAACTGGTGCAGGCACTAAAACCAATATCTGAGTTCAAGGGTAACCTTGTCTCTGTGGTACATCATCATGAGAAAAGAACGCCCCGTGGCACTATTCCTGTCCAGGTAGTATTTGAGACAGACGCCTTTAACGTATCTCCTCTTATCAGAAAGCTGGAAAACCTCGGCGTAGGAGTAATTCGGGTAAATGAGGAAAAATATCTCGAAAAGGGAACAGTCGTACTTATTGGCCATATAGTACACACGGACCTAGAAGATACTATTGATACAATTGATAAGACAGGATATGCAGAAGTAGTGGAACTTCACCTTTCAATGCCTAGTATAAATAAATCATCTTCTGCCTCCTTCAAAATTGATGCAGTAGGGAAAAAAGAATTGAAAGATGCTATATCATTACTCAGATCAATTGCTATTAAGAAAGACCTTGTGCTGATAGAGCCGATTGAGAGTGAGATCCTGTGAGGTTTTAAACATGAAAACAATAAAGGCATCAATCATTGGTTTTGGTTCTGTTGGGCAAGGAGTTGCAAAAGTATTGCTTCGTAAAAATGAAGAATTAAGGTCAATGGGCCTTGATATTAAGGTTGTTGCAGTTGCTGACTCAAAAACTTCTGTAGTCGACATGAATGGCCTGGACCTTGCCCATGTCCTTGAGCGTAAAGTATCTGAAGGAATTGTAGGCGATGCAAATACCACAGGTCATGACATTATTCGTGATGTAGACCATGATCTTGTCATAGAAACAACACCTACTAACATTAATACAGGCGGTGTGGGTCTGCAGAACATGATAATGGCCTTCAATAAAAAAAGACATGTTGTAACATCAAATAAAGGTCCGCTTGCATTAAAATATAATGAGCTCTCAGCACTAGCTTCCAAATGTGGATGTGCTTTTAGGTTTGAGGCAACTGCCGGAGGTGCAATGCCTTTACTTAACCTTGTGAGGGATACTCTTGCTGGTAACGAAGTTATAAGTATAGAAGGCATTTTCAATGGTACTTGTAACTATATTCTTACCCGCATGATGGAAGAGCATGCAACCTATGAACTTATGCTTGCAGAAGCACAGGAATTAGGCATAGCAGAAAAGGATCCTACCTATGATGTAGAAGGTATAGATTCAGCATGCAAACTTGTGATTCTTGCAAATGCTATATTCGGGATGGATGTGGCATATGAAGATGTACATGTCACCGGTATTTCCCGCATCACTCCTGAAGCTTTAATGCTTGCTGAAGCAAATGGATATGTAGTAAAACTCATAGGAGAGGTTAACAGGCAAAGGATTCAGGTAGCTCCACGACTGGTTCCTAAAGGACATCCACTTGCAGTTGGAGGAACTCTGAATGTAGCCTCACTACAAACGGACCTTGCGGGACCTGTAACAGTTGTTGGCAGGGGCGCCGGGTCAGTAGAGACTGCAAGTGCCATTCTCAGTGATATTATTTCCATTTACAAGGATTAAAAAAGCTGATCGAATGACAAGCTTCAAGGAGTTCTGCAGGGTATGTAAAGTCATAGAAGAGACATCCGGATCTTTGGATATGACAGCTCTTGTCTCTGAACTATTTTCCCTTGTGACAAGCGAAGAGTTGCCGATTGTCACTCATTTTGTCATGGGAGAGGTATTCCCTGCCTGGAACGATGAAGAAGTTGGTTTGGGAACAGGGCTTCTTCTCAATGCCCTTTCCAAATCTTCAGGTCTTTCAGTTAAAAAGATAGAAGATATAGTAAGGGAAACCGGCGATATAGGTAAAACCGCAGTGAAAGCCCTGAGCAAAATATCTAAAGGGCAGGCTACCTTCTCATCTTTCCTGGACACACCTGTGGAACTTAGCATAATGGAGGTCTTCGAAAGGTTCAGAAATATAGCTAGTGCAACTGGCAAAGGATCCCAGACCTCCAGGATAAAGCATTTACAATACCTCTTTAATTCGGCATCTCCTGACGAAGTTGGGTATATAGCCAGACTTGCCATTGAAGATATGAGAATAGGCGTGGGTGAAGGTATTGTAAGGGATGCTATTGCAAAAGCTTTTGATGTACCTGTGGAGTCGGTTGAGAGGAGTTATATGCTCACCAATGACATGGGACTTGTGGCTGTCACTGCTAAGGAAGGTGGCAATGACGCCCTTTTAAACCTTGGCTTGAAGGTAGGCAGACCGATAAAACTGATGCTTGCTCAGGTAACACCTGATATAGAAACAGCTATCAAAGACCTGGGTATCGTTGCAGCAGAATGGAAATTCGATGGGGCAAGAGTGCAGATACATAAAAATGGTGATGAAATCACCCTCTATTCCCGCCGTCTTGAGAATATAACAGACTCACTCCCTGATATCGTATCTGCAGTGAAGAAAGCTGTAAAGGCCAATTCTGCGATACTTGACGGTGAAGCAGTTGCTATTGATGAAGATGGCAGACCTAAACCATTCCAGGAGATCCTCAAACGCTTCAGAAGAAAATATGACGTGGAAAACAAAGTACGTCACATACCTTTAACTCTTAATCTCTTTGATATAATGTATCTTGAAGGTGAAAGCCTGATAGAGCTTCCACTTCAAAAGAGACGAGAATTCCTTGTATCATCAGTAGAGAACAGTAATCTTGTGCGTGTGGATAACCAGCTGATAACATCGGACATCTCAGAGATAAACAGAATGTATGAGCAGGCACTGCAGGCAGGGCATGAGGGAATTATGCTAAAAAACCCCGATTCTCCGTATTCACCCGGAAAACGGGGAAAGAACTGGCTTAAGAAAAAACCAGTTATGGAAACCCTGGACCTCGTGGTGGTAGGAGCTGAATGGGGCTATGGTAGAAGAACAAGTTTTCTTGGTTCGTATGCATTGGCCTGCCATGACCCTGACACTGGCAGATTCCTGCCTGTGGGCAAGGTGGCTACCGGAATATCTGATGAACAATTATCAGAATTAACAGAACTTTTCAAGGAACATATTATTTCAGAATCCGGTACTGTTGTGGAGATCAGACCTCATGTTCTCTTTGAAGTGGCTTTTGAAGAGATACAAAAGAGCACAAACTATGAATCCGGATATGCATTGCGCTTTCCAAGACTTGTGCGTGTAAGGGATGATAAGTCAATAGAAGAAGTTGATACGCTGGAACGTCTTGAGGATATGTACAGGACACAGCGTAAATGAGGAACTGCAAAAAGTCAATAGCTTCTTTTTGTTTCAAAAACTATTATACCTATCAGACCATAACCCAAAAGATATGAGCAATAAATTACTCGTAGCTATTTTGCTGATAGCTGTTCTTGCATTATCAGGATGTGCGGATAAAGAGAACGGGACTGTTATTAGCAACAATACATCTGCTGAAGATATAGAATACGTGGAAATCTACATTGACGATTATAACTTCCATCCACAAACACTGACCATTTCCAGAGGGGATACTGTGCGGTGGACGAATAATGATTCTGTGGCATATATTGTCAAAAGCAGTGCATTCCAATCCCCTACTCTGACCAAAGGTATGACCTTTACCTACACGTTCTATGAGAGCAGAACATACAATTGCTATCTTGCAACACATCCCTATACAAAAGGCGGTATAATAGTAGTGGAATAAGTCACAATAGCACATCTTCGAGGCCAGCGGAGAGTACTATCTCCGCAGCCGTTTCAATTTCCTGCTTAGTAAGATGTCTGTTCATCTCTGGGTATTTGTAAGCAAGATAATGAGGAGTATACTGGAACATCAAATTAAACCGAACATGAGGAATACGTTCTGCTACCCACTTCACTGCAGGCCTTGTACAGCAATCAATATGCCCGGGTAAGACCAGATGGCGCAGGAGTATTTCAGCATCTGAATATGCTCTAAGCAGGTTTTCAGAGACTACCTGCATGTAATTTTTAACTTTTGAATATTTATCAGCGCATTCGTCGTTACCATATCTCAGGTCAGCGAGATAAACGTCTACAACACCTTCCAGTAAGTCTGCTACTTCCCTGGAATGATACATGTTAGAGTTCCAGATAACAGGGATGTTTACTGACAAATTTCTGATAATTCTGAGCACTGTATGCGGATGTGGAGTAGGAGTGACAAAGTTCACGTTCTTTGATCCTTGCATATGGCGCTTTTCTATCAATTTAGCAAGTTCCAGCGGATCAGCGATCTTACCCGTTTCCGGATGAGTAGCTATATCCCAATTCTGGCAATAGATACATGAAAATACACATCCTGCGAAGAAAATTGTGTGAGAAGGCACAAGTTCAGGCTCTTCGCCGGTGTGCAGGAATTCTGATGCATATCCTGAAACAGCTCCGACACGACAGTAACCCTTATGGTTCTCTTTCCTGTTAACACCGCATCTGCGTTCGCAGAAACAGCAATTTTCAAGCATCTTTTGTATAATTGCAACCTTCAGGTCAAGAAGAGAAGATTTATGATCACTAAGATGAGGAATATATCCATTAGCATCTATCGATGCCAGAAGCTGCCGGTAATCCTGCATCTTCATCTGATGAATATCCCATAGTTCCTCTAT
>MVQW01000121.1 GCA_002067265.1 Methanomethylovorans sp. PtaU1.Bin073
AAATCTATAACTTTGTGCCTGATCCCAATCTCTCTGGCAATATTTTCTGCCATTTGCAGCTCTCCTTCTGGCAAGGAATGCATATTGATGGTGACTGCTAGTGCATTATCGCCCAATACTTCGTAGGCAAGGGCAGCAAGAGTAGAACTATCCACTCCGCCTGAGAAAGCGACTAATGCGCTGCTCTTTGAAGCAAGCGCTTCTTTTATCTGTTTCATTTTGTCAAGGAACATCAATATTGTCTATCTTCAAAGATGTATATCTACGCCTCGCAGACCACTAAAGATAATATGTAGAGATGTCATAATAATCGCAGTTACCGGTGATAAATATGAAACTTTTTGGAACTAATGGAGTAAGAGGCATAGCTAATGAGTATATGAATCCTCAGATGGTAATGGATATTGTAAGAAGCCTGGGCACTTTAATGGGCAATAAAGGCACTGTTGCCATTGGCAGAGATACTCGAATATCAGGTGATATGCTCAAATCTGCTGCAATTGCAGGTGCTTTATCATCCGGCCTTACGGTTATCGATGTCGGTATTGTCCCAACTCCTTCCATACAGTACTATGTGCGCGATCATGCCGACGCAGGAATAGTTATCACCGCATCTCACAATCCCAGAGAATACAATGGTATAAAATTAATCGCCGGTGATGGTACTGAGATGTCCCGTGAAGATGAGGGGAAGGTAGAAAAGATATACTTCTCCAGGGAATTCAAACCAGCCACCTGGGAGTACACGGGAGACTTCAGGCATGATGTCAATGCCAATGATATTTACATAAAAGGTATAATCAACTCTATAAATGCAGATCTTGTCAGGCAGAAGAAGTTCAAAGTAGTAGCAGATACAGGTTGTGGAGCAGGTTCTGTTACTTTACCTTTCTTGTTGCGCCGTTTGGGATGTGAGGTAATTACTATCAATGCACAGACAGACGGTACTTTCCCTTCACGTAATCCTGAGCCCACACCAGATGCTCTTACAGATCTCGCTAATCTCGTTATTAAGGAAGGGGCTCAGATGGGTGTCGCACATGATGGTGATGCGGACAGAGCTGTGTTTTTTGATGAGAATGGGAAATTCATTGATGAAGAAATTTTGCTTGCAATGATGGCAAAATACGTTCTTCAACAAAAGAAAGGGACACTTGTGACCCCTGTAAGTTCTTCTCAGAGAATGCTAGATGTTGCAAAAGAAGCTGGTGTGGATCTTATATGGACTGCCGTAGGTTCTATCAATGTTGCACGTAAGATGATGGACGTGGGAGCAGTATTTGGTGGTGAAGGTAATGGAGGACTTATCTTCCCTGAGCATCAGTATTGCAGAGATGGTGCTATGTCCTGTGCAAAGCTGCTGGAGATCATGGCAGACGGAAAAACGCTTTCTGAAATGTCAAAGAGCGTACCTGCATATTTCAACTCAAAAACAAAAGTAGAATGCCATGATCCAAAAGTTATCATGGAAAAGTTGAAGACAGAGGTCGCCGCCGGGCAAATGAGAGTTGATACTACGGATGGCGTGAAGATCTGGTATGAGGATGGATGGGTGTTGATCAGGCCATCAGGCACCGAACCTATTATACGCATATTTGCAGAGTCCAGGACAAACGAGAGAGCTGTGGAGTTGATGAATAATGGAGTTCAACTAGTGGAAAAGTATGCATAAGCTTGTCTTATGCTTTTCCTCTTGATTCTCCAAGCACGATTCCCGTTGTTATCAGGTGAGCCACCCTCAGAGGTTCAGGGATATTACTCCTGGTGGCTGTGAGCTGTACGATTTTTGCTGCGTGTTCTGATTCTATACCTGCATGCTGGATGTATACTGGCTGTGCTCTTTTCTTTGTTTGCACTTTTGTTATTTCACCAGCCTTCAGTATGATGTCCATTCTTTTTTTTGGTTCGGGAAGATAGGCGAGGGCATCTTCTATCTTTCTGAAATTTGGATATGCTCTCATGACCACTACTACGGGGATGCCTGTCTGTTCCCATGTAGAATTAATATCCACAGGATTGAAACCAGCATAAGTTACTCCATCAAGCATGATGACACGTATCTGTCCGAAGTGTTTACTGGATCTCGCCATTTCTACAATGGCATCCGTACTATCCATACCATCTTTTGTAACATATGAGCGCATCACTCCATCGAGCCATTCCCCACCTCTGAAAAAGGCTCCGACTATCAATATCTTATCCCTTATCAATGCAGAATCATCTATACCAAGCACTCTTATCTCATTTTTTATATGGAATGATCTATACACAAGAGTAAATTGTCCGCTGACAAAAAAAATTAATTGTCAACCACGAACATCAGCCAAACATTGTCTGTGGTTGATCGGTAATTACCTGAACGGAATACTTTACAGGTGACATTACTTTCTTCACTGATCTTAGGAAGTGATCCATCTCCACCTGTTCTTTATCCTCTCTTACGGCTAGCATACCGGCTTCCATGGCGATAGCACTAAGGTCTGCACCGCTCACTCCTTCGGCAAGAGTTGCAAGTTTCTTGAAATCAATATCTTTTGCAATTCTCATATTCCTTGTATGGATCTTAAGAATCAGTTCTCTTGCACTGGCATCAGGCATGGGTACGTTCACAATTCTGTCAAATCTGCCGGGGCGTAATATGGCGGGGTCAAGTACATCCAAACGGTTGGTTGCAGCTATTATGCGCACTTCACCACGGTTGTCAAAACCATCCATCTCGGCCAGAAGCTGCATAAGCGTACGCTGGACTTCACGGTCCGCACCATTGGTGTCATTAAGACGCCTTGAGGCAATGGCATCAAGCTCATCGATGAATATAATGGATGGTGCTTTTTTCCTTGCCATGGCAAAGATTTCGCGCACAAGTTTTGCCCCGTCACCTATGTATTTCTGTATCAGTTCCGAACCAACGACTCTGATAAAAGTAGCTTCTGTCCTGTTAGCCACCGCTTTTGCAAGCAGAGTTTTCCCTGTACCCGGTTCTCCAAAAAGCAATACTCCTTTTGGAGGAGAAATGCCTATTTTGGCAAAAGCCTCAGGTTTAGTAAGTGGCAGTTCAACAGATTCCACTATCTCCTGTACCTGCTCATCAAGACCGCCTATCTGGTCATAATCCACATCCTGTGGATCAACCACTTCCATAGCATTTACCATCGGCTCCTCGGTGAAGGGTATTACATCAACAACGGCAAGGGTCTGTTGGTTCAAAGCCACAGTAGCACCAGGTACCAGAGCTTCATCGTCTATGAATTGGGATACTCCTACCAGAAATTGGGGGCCAGTACTGCTTTTAACAAGTACCTTGTCATTACCAATTACATCTATTACAGTTGCCACTACAAGCGGAGCGGTCTTCAATCTATCTATCTCAGCCTGCATCCTGCGAACTTCGCGTTCGAATTTAAGTTTTTGGCTTTCTACATATCTTTTTTCCGACTCCATCTGGTCGCATTGCTCTTTAAGAAGAGTGTTGCGGGACTCCAGTTGTTTCATGCGGTCCAGCAGGTATTTGGAAAAATCTTCGTCACTTTCTGAACCAGCATATTCATAGTTTTTCCTGTCTGCTCCCGCGGGAGCAAACCTTTTAGTGTCTGCTTCACTGGTCTCGTTCATACAGCTCCGAACATTATTTAAGCGCATACGATATATAGCCCTTTCGAAAAAAGGCTATGTAGGCTTTTAAGAGTGATTTGTGTATGCAATGCGAAATATGTGGTGAAGATATTCGTGGAAGTCCTTTTAAGATTACTATCGATGGTAGCGAACTGACTGTATGCACCAAATGCTCCCAGTACGGTACCCCCGCCAACAAGCACTCGCCGGTCTCAAGGAAAGTTTCTCCGGTGCAACCGGCGTATGCCAGGCC
>MVQW01000122.1 GCA_002067265.1 Methanomethylovorans sp. PtaU1.Bin073
TCCACATGCTATTTTGCATGAAGCTTCGGTTACTTTTCTGGGTTTTGGACTTTCACCACACGAACCGGCCATCGGCATAATACTATCAGAATCTATGAAGTACTTGTCAGCAGGGTACTGGTGGCTTGCATTCTTCCCGGGAGTATCACTCCTAATAATAGTTCTGGCATTTGATGTGATCGGTGAAAATCTGGCAAAGCTTATGGATCCGAAAAAAGCTCACGAATAGATGACCTGCAGATATTTTGTTATGTTGAATACTAAAAATATCAAAAGAGGTGAAGTATGTTAAATAAAGCTGAAATGAATATTGAAAAAAAGAAGAAGGGTGAAGCTCTATTAAAAGTAAAAGATATTTCACTGTCTTTCATTCAATATGCTTCTGGACTTAGGCAAACTGAATTAAAAGTGATCTCAAATTTAAGTATTGAAGCTTATAGCGGTGAAATTTTAGCTGTTGTAGGATCAAGTGGTTCTGGAAAAAGCCTTCTTGCACATGCGATATTAGGAATTTTACCTTCAAACGCAAAACTGAATGGCGAAATGTACTATAAAGGCCAAAACCTGACTCAGGAGAAAAAGGAAGAATTAAGGGGTAAGGAAATAGCCCTTATTCCTCAATCTGTAAATTATCTTGATCCTTTAATGAGGATTTCCAATCAGGTAATAGGAAGTGTTGAAGAAAAAAATAAAGAATTGATGAAGAAAACGCAGAGAAATATTTTCCATAAATACGATTTGAAGCCAGATGTTGACAGAATGTTTCCCCATGAATTATCGGGGGGCATGGCCAGAAGAGTCTTGGTTTCTACTGCCTTAATGAACTCCTCAAAGCTCATAATTGCAGATGAACCTACTCCGGGTTTGGATGAAAAAAATCTGAATGAAACACTGAGTTACTTCAAAGACATGGCAAATAAAGGATGTGCAGTAATACTTATAACTCACGATATCGAAGCTGCATTAAAAATATCGGATAAGATTGCAATCTTCTATGCAGGCACGATTTTAGAGGTAGCTAATACAGAAGATTTTAAGAATGAAGGAGAAAATTTGCGCCATCCATATACACGTGCTCTGTGGAATGCCCTTCCCCAAAATAAATTCCAGGCAATAAAAGGCCATCAACCAATGCAGGATGAAGTTCTTGAAGGATGTTTCTTCTATGAAAGGTGTTCTAGAAAGAATGAGCTTTGCTCTAAAGGCACCCCTCAATTGAAAAAGATAAATGAAGGATTGGTGAGGTGCAATAATGCGTCTTAAGGGTGAAAATATATGTTTTGGATACAAGAAGGATAATTGGATCTTAAAGAATGTGGACATATCGTTAGGTAGCGGTGAGGTGTTGGGTCTAATAGGGGATAGCGGAAGTGGCAAATCCACCTTATGTAAGATACTTTCAGGCTACGAAACCAACTATAGTGGAACTGTAAGCATAGACGGGGAAAAAATCCCGTTAGGTGTATATAATCCGGTCCAGCTTATCTTCCAGCACCCTGAAAAAGCTGTGAATCCAAAATGGAAAATGAGGGATATCTTAAATGAGGGCCATGTTGTTTCACAGGACGTTTTAGATTCCTTTGGAATAAAGAAGAACTGGCTTAATAGATGGCCAAATGAACTTTCCGGGGGAGAACTCCAGAGGTTTGCTCTTGCAAGGGCTTTGGGGCCTAACACTAAATTTTTAATAGCTGATGAAATAACTACAATGGTAGATGCTATTACTCAAGCTCAGATCTGGGAAAGCATTTTAGGGATTGTTGAAAAGATGGATATAGGAGTTCTGGTCGTGAGCCATGAAAAAAAATTAATGAATAGATTATGCCACGATGTTATTGACATATCCCGTATAAATAAGACCTGACTTACGGCTTTGAGGAAATCCTTTTTTTATCGAAATTTCTGATACAAATTTTTGCGGATCTCTCAAGATTTACAAAGCCAAAAAGTAAAAAAGGGAACTTTAGTTCCCTTTTACCTTTTCCCTCAGGAACCTATGCAATATTCCTCCATTGCGGAAGTATTCCACTTCAATGGAAGAATTAAGCCTGACAATTACATTAAAGATTTTTTCTGTTCCATCTTCTTTATGAGCTACTACCTTGAGTTCGCTGGCTGGCTGCAACTTAGAGATGTCCAGCAGGTCATATATTTCAGTGCCATCCAGACCAAGAGACTTGGCATTTTCACCTTCCTTGAATTGCAGAGGCAGAACTCCCATGCCTATAAGGTTGCTGCGGTGAATGCGTTCGAATGATTCGGCAATCACTGCCTGCACTCCCAGAAGTTGTGTGCCCTTGGCAGCCCAGTCACGGGAACTGCCGGTACCGTATTCCTTGCCTGCAATCACTATCAGGGGAACTTTATCTTTCACATATTTCATGGCAGCATCATAGATGTACATCTCCTGCTTTTCAGGCAGGTGAAGGGTCCATGACCCCACTTTTCCAGGCACAAGCTGATTCTTAAGCCTCACATTACCAAAAGTCCCACGCATCATCACTTCGTGATTTCCTCTGCGTGCACCGTATGAATTGAAATGCTTTTCATCCACATCATGGCTTTGCAGATACTCACCTGCAGGATAGTGAGCAGGTATGGAGCCGGCTGGTGATATATGATCAGTAGTTATACTGTCACCAAGCATTGCCAGAACTCTAGCACCTTTTATATCCTGCTTATCTCCGATGTTGAGAGGGAAATCCTTGAAGAATGGTGGTTCCTGAATGTACGTGGATTCTGGATTCCATTTATATTGTGTACCACTGGGTGCATTCAGTTCTCTCCAGAGTTTTGTGCCTTCAAACACATTGGAGTATTCTTTATCGAACATCTCAGGAAGAACATACTTGGAAACATAATCATTGATCTCTTCTCTTCCTGGCCAGATATCTTTAAGGTACACTGGATGTCCATTGGGATCATACGCCACCGGATCTTTGGCAAGGTCAATGTCCACATTACCTGCAAGAGCGAATGCGACCACCAGTATTGGAGAAGCAAGATAGTTCGCTTTTACCTGCGCATTGATCCTGCCTTCAAAGTTCCTGTTACCGCTAAGCACTGCAGCAACTGTAAGGTCCTTGTTCTTTATTGTCTGAGACACTGAATCCTTAAGAGGGCCACTGTTGCCTATACATGTAGTACATCCATATCCAACATCATGGAATCCTAGGGCTTCCAGATATGGTGTCAGTCCAGCAGCTTTAAGGTAATCCGTCACTACCCTGGATCCCGGAGATAAACTGGTCTTTACGAAAGGCTTTACTTTCAAGCCTCTTTCCACGGCTTTCTTTGCAAGCAGACCGGCACCCATAAGCACTGCAGGGTTGGATGTGTTAGTACATGATGTGATCGATGCGATTACAACAGAACCATGGGCAACAGCAACATCATCTGCAGCACATTTCATCTTGACAAGACCTGAATGGCCAGGGATCTTATCCTTTGCAAGGGTATAACCACCTTCTTCCAGCCAGCGGTTATAATCCGGATCTGCTGCAAGTAGCTCTCCGCCTCTTTTTTCTTTAAATGCAGTTTCCATTGCCTTATGGAATACTTTTGGCATTTCTGACAGTAGTATGCGGTCCTGAGGTCTTTTGGGACCTGCAAGACATGGCTCTACAGTGCCCATGTCAAGTTCCAGTGTATGTGTGAATACAGGCTCAGGGGAGTCCTCAGTCACGAATAGTCCCTGCAGCTTCAGGTATTCTCTTACCATATCTACGTGCTTCTTGTCCCTGCCTGTCATAAGCATATATTGCATTGTCTTTTCATCGGCAGGGAAGAATCCCATTGTAGCACCATATTCTGGGCCCATGTTCGCCAGAGTCGCCCTTATT
>MVQW01000123.1 GCA_002067265.1 Methanomethylovorans sp. PtaU1.Bin073
CAACACAGACATCTTGTCGCTTATAATGAAATGCCCGGATGTAAAAGCACTTCATATCCCAGCCTCTTATAAGAGAACTATATCTAACTCTGTAATGATGTACCTTAAAATGAAAGGTATTGAATTGTTAGAGGGAGATGTATGGGGACATCGCAAGGATATTAATGAATACTCCGAGGTTTCACAGGGTATTTATGACCGTATAGACCAGTATCGTAACAATGGCATGCCAGATGATGATGTTATTGAAAAACTGGTAAGAGAAACCAGGCTTAGTCCTGATTTCGTTTCATTCCTTGTCAAAAATAGATGAATATAAAAATACCTTTCTACCTGACCGGTATTTTCTCTTTTCCTTCTTTTAAAGGTTCTGGTATTGATCAGTAAGTTACTTTTGATTACTCTGGATCTTTACACCTTTTTTTGTGGCCTCTGTAATAAGAGATACCATATGTGATAAATTCCGAATGATGCTATCAGGTTGAACTATAATTTGAACTTAATAATTAGAACTACGTATGGATAAGGAATACGGCGAGATTTCATAGTAGGAGATATAATATGAAAAGATAAAAAGGAATTAATCATTAGATTGCAGAGTAATATATCATAATTATATCTTTAATTGAAGATGGGATATCTAAACAGAAAACAAGATATAATATAGGTAAATAATGAGAATTATAGAAAAAATAATGTGAAATTAAACTTTGAAATTATATTCAAACTAAATATGAGTATTAATTATCTGCTAAATCTTTATAATATTTTATTTCAATCTTAATATAGATATATTTAATAAAACATATCAGGTAATTATAGTAAGTAAAGTTAAGTTAAATTAAGTTATGTAGTTTAAAAATAGAGGCAATATGAATTAATCCTGTTTTGAAGAATGAGCGCCCCAGTAGAAAGTGTTGAGGAAAAACATAGATGATACATTTTAGGTTGATTTTGACTTTAAATTTAAATAATAGTAATTAAAATTCAAGAAGAATTTGACATTTTTGGTATCGTGTTTATCTTTTGATTGGAATTTGGAAGAGTAAAGTTTAGAAACAATTCTAAACTTGCACCTCTTCAACGATCTTGAGGAATAGCTTCTGCAGGTTCATTTCCTCTTCTTCGAACATTGAGATAATTCCTCCTGCTTTCTTTACACTTTTTGCAATCTCGCTGCGTGGCATGTTATTTGTGTGTATGTGTAGCATGCTATCCCGTGTATTAGTGACCTGCACTCCATCTATACTCCTTATAACATCAATAACTACAGATAATGGAATATCCTGTACTTCAAGGAGGTAATTCACTCCTTCCTTTTCCTTCACAATATTCCGTAGCTCTTCTACAGATCCCACAGCAAGTAGCTTTCCTCTTGCTACTATTGCTATTCGGTCACATATCTCTTCGACTTCCTCCATGGAATGAGAACTCAAAAAAACAGTAACTCCTTTATTCTTATTAAGGTCTTTAATGAGATCTCTCATCATCTGAGCACCAAGAGGATCAATACCGCTTGTAGGCTCGTCAAGGAATAAAATCGATGGTTCATTGATCAGAGCCTGAGCAAGACCAAATCTTTTACGCATACCGGTGGAAAATCCTCCTATCTTCTGATCGATAGCTTTTTCCAGTCCTACAAGGTTCAGCAGGTCAACGATTCTTTTTTCCCTTACATCTGGTTCAATATCGTATAACTTGGCATAGAACCTCAGGTTCTGCCGAGCTGTAAGATGATCGTAGAATCCTGCAGGTTCAGGAAGCACACCTGTGGCTTCACGGATATTGATTACTTCCCTAACTATATCAAATCCTGCAACTTTACCACTACCGGAAGTAGGCTCAAGCAATCCGATCATCATCTTCATCGTAGTGGTCTTGCCTGCACCATTAGGTCCTACAAACCCGAATACTTCACCCTTGTTCACTTCAAGGTTAAGTGAATCAACAGCTGTTCTCTCATTGTTTTTTCCAAACTTCTTTGTAAGGCCTTTAAGCTCTATTACCTTCTCATTTAATACTACATTATCCATAATTATCTCCGTCCAAACTTTGAAATCACAATTACCAGCAAAACAATAGCAGCAAATACTAGCCCAATCCCTATAAATCCGCTACTACTGGATTTTTCAATTGTTACTTCTACAGAACCATCCTTACTCTGAGCCTCATCACTAACTGCTCGCATAAGCAGCTCTTTAGTACCCGGACTTGCATCAGCTCTGGCTGTTATTTCGATAGACGTATCCCAGGATTCTCCTGCTTCAAGTTCATTTATAGTGCCAAAACTTCTAACTTCCGTTGTAAGTCCTGTCACATCCTGCACTTTCAGTTCCACATTATTGAGTGTTTCATCTCCTGAGTTTCTTAAAGTAACATAGATCTCCTTAGAAGAACCCGGATTAAGAGCAATGCTACTTGTACTCTGGGATATAGTGAGCATTTCTTCTTCTTCCAGACCATTGTTGATGGTAAGGTCAAGTCCCATTGAAACACCGTTTTTCCCATTTTCGGGAATTGCCTGAATTTCAAAGGGATATACTCCATCAGTTGCGTTTTGAGATGGTTTGACCTTTACAATGAACTGCTGTTCAGAATCAGCAGCAACTGATAATTTTGTCTGTCTATAATCCTCATCATCTATTTCCTGAAGGAACTGAATGCTCCAGTCTTCCGGGTTTCCGATGGCATTTAAGGAAACAGTTACTCGATAGTCATATTTGTTAACAAGAGTTGCAATATACTCTACAGTATCAGTTGAGCGTGTTTCCATACCGGGAGTAGTCGAATAAAGATCCAGATTTGGTTCAGCATTGGTATCTACTGTTACGGTAAATTCTCTGGAAATTGTGTCGCCATCATCGGGTTTGAACTCAGCCCATATAGAATAAGCACCACTTGATGTATTTGAAGGAATATTAACTCTCAATACAATATCTTCGGGTTGATTGTTATCTTCAGGGAATAGTAAATTGGTAATCTGATCGTTGTCCTCATAGAATCCTGCACTCCATCCCTGAGGCACATCTTTTACAACCATATTGCACCATGCATCGTCACTATCGTTATAGCAGCTTTCTACAGTTATTGGAAATTCAACAGAATCTCCGGGATATACTACCTTTCCAGTAATCTGGTTAATTACTGCTACTGATGAATAGTCTGCACTGACACAAGTAATTGCCATTAGAATGAATATCAGAGCAATTATGGTTGTTTTGAAAAGCATTTTTGGATATTTCATTGCATCACTTTTTGCTGAAGGGCTGTTCCCTATGACCATTGTTAAATCAAACTGCTATTACTCCCAGAGAAATGTCTGATTCTTCATTTTTTGCTATCTCCCGGGGGGAAGGAAAGCTGTAACAGTAACCATGTGGATTTTGATTGAGAGATCTCAGAATCAGGATCCATTACGTATACTTCTTTGAATATTGAATTGTTTTTAAAATCCAATATTTCAACCATGACCTGATGAGAAATAGTATCTTTATTCTTCATTGAAAAAAGAGGATCTGGCTTTCCCATGAATATAAATGG
>MVQW01000124.1 GCA_002067265.1 Methanomethylovorans sp. PtaU1.Bin073
TCTACGATTCTGATGAGGAGCGCAGACATCAGAGAATGAGCTATCATGATAAGCAATACCAAAAAAGACAACACTTTGACGTCTCCCACCTGTGTATAGATCACCATACCCATAGACATTCCTGCGGGCATTTCGATATTAGAGAACATACTCTGCATCAGATCGATCACACCTACGGAAATGTACATCGTAAAACCAATTCCTGCAGTGAGGCCATAAAGCACACCTACAAGGCTCGAAGCAGATTGCACTCTCTTCTTTCTTAAAGTTACTATTCTGTGGAAATTTGAGGCTATGATGTCACCTATTATCTCTGGCTTGCCTCCAAGATTGGTTGATTCGACGAACATGATACAGAATCTCTGTATAAGGTGGCTGCCAGTATTTGCAGAGAAGAATTCCCATGACTTGAATTTATCTATTCTTGTGTTAAGCCTCTTGTATAGCTCATTCACATCTTTTGTGAGCGGACCAAAATCATGGATACGCAATGCTTTCAAAGCTTCATCTATTACTCCGCCCCTGGCACCTGCGGAGCTTCCCAGTGACCGAATAAAAGCAGGAAAATTCTCATCCCTACGCCTGATACTCTTTTCTATATTCCTGCATACCTTTCCAGTGTACACCAGAGGAGTCATGCAAATTGCAATAGCAATAGGCATGACTATCTTTCCGTAAAGTACAACGGCAATAGTAACAAGGATGCATGCCCCTATGGAAATAGGAATGGAACGATACAATTTGATCTTATAATCAGGAATTATGTTGGATTTGCTCCACAGAGGATCTTTTGGAACCTTACCTTTCGTAAACAGAAGAATCACAATATCAGTTATAACGAACATTGCCACAACCATTCCCATAAGAACCACAGCATCCATACCTGTTATCACTGGCATGATAACAGCAAAAGAGGCAAGAAATATGAGAGACATTACCAACGATACAAAAAGCTCCTTTATGATCTCAACATTATACATAGCACCGTTGTACATGGCCTCATATTCGTTCATGACAACGTTCTGCTCTGCAAAAAGAAATGATTTTATATTCTCTCCTGATTGCAACCCATGAGCAAATCTGTCCAGGAAGTCTTCAAATATGACAGAAGGTGTTCTCTTCGAAATGAACCTGCAGGCTTCCGCAAGACTCATGTTCCATACAGTAACAAGATTATAGATCTTCTTTGTTTCAGTGGCTAACTCCCGGTACTCCTTGTTATCGGAAACTATCCTGATTATATCAAGCCGTGGAGTTTCGGCAGTTGCAACTGAACCCATTTGAGTGATATAATAGTGCATATTGTTGTCAATACGTGATGCTTGTCCTCCATAGATAGAAAGAGGATAGTATACTGCAAAGAGAATACAGACCACAGGGATCATAATAGGGATCGCTTTGGTGCTTCCCTCAAATAGACCTGGCAAGGCACTGTAAAGTAAAAAGGAAAAGATAAAACCAAATGCAACAACCGGAATTGCAATCTTTTTCAGATAAGTTTCCGGTTCCATGCCCATGCAATGGAATGCCTTGCTGTACATTAAATACACCTTTATACAGAGAAGGGTAGCCCTTCAACACCATGCTTGTAGAAGTTGATGATTACTTCAAGTACCTCATGATACTCTTCGATTCCTCTTGCGCGCATTTCGTTTATTATCTTGGCACGTAGAAACAGATCCTGGTAGATCTTACGCTTATCATCATAACCTAATTTAGTAGCTATTTTGTTTTCCAGAATGTAACTGTTGTTTAGGCCACGGAAAATATGTTTGTCAGTCTCAGGGTCCCACTGGAAAACAGCCCTTGTGACAACACCGCCAGCTTCTTCGTAATACCCCTCTAACTCCTCTACAGCAAGGCAACGTCTGAGAAACTTGCCTTTTCTGTATACTGCAGAAAGGATCATGGCAACATTCAGGTTGTCGATAAAGGTAACAGGTACATTGATGGGATTACCCGTCAAACGCTGTATCATCTTAGTAACTGCAGATGCGTGGAAAGTTGCCATCACAGGGTGTCCTGTCTGCATACCCTGGAAAGCCACAGCACCTTCCACACCTCGGATTTCACCTACAATGATGTAATTTGGCCTGGAACGTAATGCAGCTTTCAGTAGTGCAAATGTATCTACCCTCGAATCCACAGGACCATCTTCACGAGTGATAAGCTGCTGCCACACTGGCTGAGGAGGCTGCACTTCAGCCGTATCTTCGGCAGTGTAGATCTTAGCTTTAGGGTTCACGAAACATAGACATGCATTGAGCATTGTGGTTTTCCCACTTGCCGTTTCTCCACTAAAGAAAACACTCTGACCATTTTCCAGACATATCCACATGTACGCTGCCATTTCAGCACTAAGTGCACCCCATTTCACAAGCTGAACGATACTCACTGGGACTTCCATAAACTTACGCATTGTGAAACTGCTGCCTCTGCGGCTGATATCAGGACTGTAGATAATGTTGATACGTGAACCGTCAGGAAGTGCACCATCAGCAATAGGACGAGCATCACTTACAGGCCTGCCTATGCGCTCGCTCATACTGCGAAGCCAGCTATCAAGTCCGGCATCATCTCCAAAAGTGATATCCGTTTGAAGCATTCCGAATATCTTGTGGACTATGAAAACACCACTTACACCTATGCTATGGATATCTTCAAGATATGGATCCCTGATAATAGGTTCAATCGGACCTGACCCGATGATGTTCCTTTCGATATAGTAGAGGATCTTATTGTACTCTTGCTGGTTAAGAGGCACTTTTTTCTTTACGGGAACAAGCTTTTGAATTACCCCTGGTCCTTTCTTGTCCTCTTCTATGTCGCCTCCGGCACCCACATCCACTGAACTGTTCAATAATTTAGAGATCAATTCTTTAAGCTCAGTTTCTGATTTTGGTACGGGTTCCTTTGCAGATTTCTCAAGTATGAGGCTCATAATAGCATCATACTTCTTTTTTTCCTTTTCAGAAAGGCGAGGTTCCACGGTGTAATATTTTATTTCACCCATTTCAGGAGTGCCATATATATGAATGAATATTGGATCTCCAACTGGAAGGATGATATTGACATTATCGCTATCCAGATCTTTAGATAAACTTACCACAAACTGGGGTTCAGATCCTTTTTCTTTCTTGACTTTCTCTACATACTCTCCCAGATGAGGATTCCTTTGTACAGCTTTCTGAAAATCAGCATCCATTCATACAACCTCCAGTATTATGAGACAGATGCAATCTCCACGACCAGCCCAACCTTGGGTTCTATTCTGAAACCTATCATCTGTCCTACAGGCCCTTTAGCGCCTGTGAACTTATTGACCACAACAGTTCTCTTTACCTCACTTGCCATGGGCCTGGACTTAAGTGTTATATAAATATCGCAGCTTGATCTGAACATAGATGTTATTTCTTCACTGAGCTGGCTAGGTTCTATAGTCAGAATTATCACTTTTCCGATACCATTAAGTTTCTTGAAAAAAGAAATAAGATCCAGGCTTTTTTCAATATTGGCACTGTACTTGATAAGAGATGAGATTGTATCTATTATGATCACATCCTTGTCAAATAGCTCTTCTGCACTCATCAATCTTTCAACAAAATCCAGACGGGACTTGGCAGCCTGAACAAGGGGAATTACAGGTATGTAGAGTAGTGTACCATTTAAGAGATAAGGGCCAATAGGATAATCGAGAGAATACATCTGGTTTATGAAGCCCTTGGTCGTAAGCTGAGTTGAGACAAGAGTTACACTGATCTTGTTCTCGATGAATCCATATGTAAGACGCTGGGTAATGGTACTTTTGCCTCCGCCACTACCTCCTTCTATCACTACGAAAGAACCAGATGGAAAGCCTCCACCTAGTTTATCATTGAACTCATCCCGGGGAATGCTAAATGGATAAATATCTGCCAATTGTATACCTCATATATTATGTTTTAAAGCTCATAAATCCGGACTTGCCGTTCTCGGCAGCGATCTTAACCCGGTGATCCCCGGTACTGAGAGCCGATGACATCGTTACATTGACAACCAGTACATCACCTGGACGCCACATAACATCTCCATCTATTACATTACTCTGAACGTTCGAAGGCTCTATGAGAACTCCATCTATCAGGATGGTTACAAACTCTGTATTAAGCTCTGAGTCTCCTGTATTCTTTGCATAGAATGTGTAGCGTTTCTCATAACTATCATAAGGTATGATCTCAGGGTCATTAATTATGGTAATATCTGTGCGCATTTGATCTGACAAAACTTTGCTTCCTGCATAGGTAGCTCCTGTAATAGACTGGATATTCACAGAAAGAACAGCAATAACACCCATGGCTATGACAACTGCCGCTATGAAAAAGATCATATGGGTTATAGCAGTTTCACCTGTTCTGTCTGCAAAGAACTTGCCTGATTGCCCTGTACTGAACACTGTTCTGTCAACTCTCAAGAGGATCAAATATACTAAGTAAACAGCAATAATATATAATTATTAGTATATATTGATTCCTGAAAACAGAAATTCAAACGCTATAAGAATAGTAGTCACAAACCCCATTTTTAGTCACGAGTTTTACCCTGTGATCACCAAAACCTGATAGATTATAGACATTTAAGACTACATAAGTCTCTGGAGTCCAAGTGGTAATGTTATTTGCAGATGAATATGATACGTGAACGCCATCAATGAGAATATCCAACTTATCAGACCGCAAAGTTTCACTGCCTGTATTGAGAACCTCCAGAGATAACTGGTAAGTAGAATTATGAAAGACAGCATTTGATTCAACGATCTCTACATCCGTTTGCAGTTTTTTGCTTAGAAGTGAATAATGCTCATCAAGAGAACTTGAAAGCAGATCATTTGAAGAACTGATAGTTGAATAGGATATTGTAGCTATAAGTATTGCAGACACCAAAAAAATGGTTACTACTACAGATGTCTCAAAGCCCATAGAGTTCCTCCAGTCCATGCTTGACCTTTGACATTTCCCTGTCAATACTGCTCAGCATGTTCTTGTCTATCTTGCGGCCACATAGCCTCTCAATGAAAAGCAATGATTTAGTATGGTCTTCTGGGAGAAGGCGCCATGTAGGCTTCTCAACGTAATAGTCGATTCCCCTTGCATAGGCCATTATTTCTGAGCGTACATTATCGCTTATCCAGCCAATATCAACATAATAGTCAAGAGCGTCCATCAGATTGTTTCTGCCCACTCTCTCCATCAGGAATTCAATCCAGTTGAGAAGAACAACAACACTTGTGGGATCCTTGCGAATGGCATCCAATCTGACCAATGGATTCTTTTCTTTTGGATTTTCCTGATTATCAGGATTTGATCCTTCAGAAATAGTAGGTTCCCCAGAGTTAGTCACCTGATCAGGAGATTGTTTCATCTTTGCTCCATTCTTTTCTATATCTTCCACCTTAAGAGCAAGCTTACTGATAATTTCGGAAAGCTCCAGAATGTTATTATCGATAAGCGCGTTTTTTTCTGAAAGCTCCTCTGTTTTTGCGGATATAGTATTGATACTTTCGTGCATCATTGCCATTGCATCTGCAAACGCATCAAACTTCGTCTCCATATCCTGCATCTTTTCACTAACTGTGTCTGCAAGCCCTGGAGAACTTATACGCTGTGAGAATGAATCTATATCGTTCTTCAGCATTACAAGCATATTTCCAACTTCATTGATCCTTTTTTCAGTTTTGTCGAATCTCTCAAGTGTTGCCCTTCCACCGGCATCATCGCCTACAAAGGGATTGACCTGGTTAGAAACGATCTCGTATAAAGATAACAGTTCAAGGATGTTCTTATCCATCTTTGAGACTGTTTTATTCACTTCTTCATTCTCTTTCTGCACCATTGAGAGGTTCACTTCTGCTTTTGAAAGCTTGCCTTCAAGTTCCTTTATTTTCTTGTTGCTTGCTTCAAGTGCAGCAGAGTCAACCGATGGTTTCTCGGCTACAGGTTGCATTCCAGGAGGAAAACCGCCAGGAGGACTTGCTATGCCTGGAGGCATTCCAGGAGACGAAACACCCTGCAAAGGAGGCATACCAGCCTTTAGATCAGGTACAACTCCAAGACCAGGAGGCGCATTGGAAAAAGGATCAGTGTTACCACTGAAAGGAGAATTGGATGATTTCTTCTTCCCTCCTTTATTAAGAAGAGAAGTTAGATTCTTGATCTTATCGCCAAGCCCTGCCATTATAGACCTTTTAGTTTGCTTGAATTTGTATTCTTATACTAATAGGATTACTATAGTGGAGAGATGTATATAGCCTATATTATATAATAATATTGTACCTAAATACTACATTTCACCGCACTTCAGACAGATCGGTTTAAATCTATTGACACACCTTAGTGATTTGATCCTGGTGACTAAAAAAAAGAATTTTGAAAAGCAGTTATATTCTGATGAAGATGGACTGCGGTTTGCAACACCTTGGCCAGTGGCCACATATAGGGCAAAGAGGCTTAAATGCTCCAGTCTTGCAGACATAAGCTGCGGCATTGGAGGACAGACAGTATATTTTGCAAAGGAGTGCGAAACAGTCTATGCAATTGAAATTAATCCTGCTAAGCTTGATCTTGCCAGGAAGAACTGTAAACTCTTCGGCCTTGACAATGTAGAGTTCATCTGTGGGGATGCACTCTCTCCAGATGTGATTGCACAAATCCCTGAAGTTGATATTGTATTTTCTGACCCTGCCAGAGCGGCAGAAGAAAAAGAACGAGACATAGATAATCTAACTCCACACATACCCGATGTATTGGAAGCTTATTCCAAAAGATCAAGCAATTTCGTTTTTGAAGCACCTCCACAGCTGCCCCCTGAAAGAATACCTTTTGACTGTGAACTGGAATATTTGTCTCTTAATGGAGAACT
>MVQW01000125.1 GCA_002067265.1 Methanomethylovorans sp. PtaU1.Bin073
TATGGTATCAAAGGAATTGCAGCATATGCATACCACGCTATGATGCTTGGACATACCAGTAAAAAAATAAATTCATTTTTAGAAGAAGCCCTTGTGTCAACCACAGATGACAGTCTGGATGATAAGAAGCTCATCTCATTGGTCCTAAAATGTGGGGAGATGGGTTTTGATGTAATGGCAGAACTCGATATGGCAAATACCACTGCATTCGGAAATCCGGAACCTACACAGGTCAATATTGGAACAAGAGACAAGCCTGGAATCCTTGTCAGTGGGCATGATCTGAATGACCTGAAACAACTATTGGATCAAACTGAGGGGACAGGTGTCGATGTTTATACTCATGGGGAAATGCTGCCTGCGAATTCATATCCTGAATTTAAGAAGTATGAACATCTGATCGGCAACTACGGCGGATCATGGTGGCGCCAGCAGCAGGAGTTCGAGAGCTTCAACGGACCAATATTGTTGACTACCAACTGCATAGTTCCTCCAAGAAAGACCTATATTGACAGATTATACACCACAGGCCCCGTAGGTTATGATGGTGCCACACACATTGTGGCTGAAAATGGTAAGAAAGACTTTTCGGTTATCATCGAGCAATCAAAGCAGTGCAAACCTCCGGTACAACTGGAAGAAGGCACCGTCATGACTGGATTTGCTTATAATTCCGTACTATCTAACGCGGACAAGATAGTTAATGCCGTCAAAGCAGGCAAGATAAAGAAGTTCATTGTCATGGCAGGATGTGACGGACGTCACAAGGAGAGGCAGTATTATACGGATTTTGCAGAAGCACTGCCAAAAGATACGGTCATACTTACTGCCGGATGTGCAAAATATCGCTACAACAAACTTAATCTTGGGGACATTGATGGGATTCCAAGGGTACTGGATGCAGGACAGTGTAATGATTCATTTTCACTGATCGTCATTGCACAAGGACTCATGTCCAGACTTGGATTTACAGATGTTAACGAAGCACCTATCTCGTACAACATCGCATGGTACGAGCAAAAAGCCGTCCTTGTGTTGCTAACCCTCCTAAGGCTCGAAATACATAATATTACTCTTGGTCCAAAGCTACCTGCATTTATCTCACCGAATGTTCTCAATGTTCTGGTAGAGAAGTTCAATATAACACCGAACACTACTATAGAAGAAGATATGCAGAGACTCTTAAAGTGAACTGCCACTCGGTCTTTAGCCGAGTGATATTTCACAAATCTCCAGTACTGTTGGTAAATAATCATTCGGAATTTCATCAAAAGAAATTCTATTCATGAATTTATTTACTTTTGTCTTCTATACCTATTGATGGAATCCTACTTTAATTGAGTGTCCGTAACATGCTTTTCTTTATGGGGGAATTGCTTTTCAAAATCCTCCAGCTCTTCATTTCCAATTTTAAAAACTTCGTCCTCATAAAATTTTCCTGAAACATCCTTCAAGCTACCCTCGTAGAGTTCTAATGCCATAAAGGCATCCATATTTTCACCCCAGGATGTCTGGATATTATATTCTTTAGCATTTACAAAACCAAAGCGTTGATAATAGTCAGGATTTCCAAAAATTATTATACCTTTATATCCCAGCTGCTTTGCCTTTTTGATAGAATGATTCATCAATAAAGAACCGATTCCTTGCTTTTGATATGATGGCAATACTGTAACCGGGCCCATACATAAAACTTCAGATTCTTCATTTTCCTCATTTACTACCTTAGCTCTTGAATAGATTATATTGCCGACAATTGTATCCTTATCACATGCAATAAAATCCAGTTCTTTTACAAATGCAGGTACTTTTCTTATTTTATGCACTACAAGATGTTCATCACATCCGGGCTTATATAGATCCCAGAATGCCTCCCTTGTCATATTTTCTACATATTTGAAGTCTTTTTCTTCTTCTGATCTGATAGAAATATTCACTGTTATTGTCTCCTTCCTTCTAAAATAAATCCAGCTCAATATTAACAGGAAATCAGAGTTAAATCCATTTTCATATCAAAATAAAAATCCTTTGCTCTATTTAACTGTTCACAATTCTCCCATAAGACTGTAGTATTTTTTCTATTTTCAATTAGCTCTTCAATATCAAGTCAGAATTGAGTAAAACATCAGAAATATGGATACATTCAAATAAATTCTGTGTTGACATTAAATTAAAAGAGGATAACAAATGAACAGGATGAAGCTTAATTACTCCGTAGATGTCATTTTGACCGTACTATTCTTGATAATTGCAGTTACAGGATTTGTTATGTTGTTTGTGATACCTTCAGGCGTGCCACGGGGAAGATATCAGGAATATTTAGGAATTACGAAAGCCACATGGACACTTATACATAACAGGTCAGCTATCATGATGACAGTTTTTACTGGAATACACCTTGCATTGCATAAAGGATGGATATACTGCGCTACTAAAAGCATTTTTAATAAACATGACAATGAATGCAGTGTTGATCGGTAGGTGAGATTCTAATAGGTGCATTTCACCTTATGAAGTAAAAAATAACGAGGAGATCAGCCATTTGCTTTGAATTCAGGCATCTCCCGGAAACATATCGTTCAGGTAACTTGCCAGAACTTCTTCAACATTGGTGTCCTTGGCTGGTATTTTGCCACATTCCTGGGATTCCATTATGTATTTTGGGAATACGTAGATCCAGCCGCCTGTCATATCAATAATAGAACGAAGTTTACTACCTCCTGCTTTTAGTGCAAATTTAAGTTGAGATAGATTAGACATATCTTCAGGAACCATCAGAACTATGGAACCAGTTAAGAAATGGTAAATGAGAGCTTCTTTTATGGCAGGGTTGTAACTAATTGTGAATTTTGGATTGGCGGATGTATTTGTCTTGATTTCATCAAGAATCTCATCATAACGGTCGCAGGTTCGGGTGAAGGGTGGAATGAATTGTACAGCCCTAGAATCTTCTATGAATGACAGAGAATTAGGGTTTTCTATGATCGTGGCTTGAATGTCAGATTCAGTGATACCGAAATATTTTGTATCTTCGAGTATCTGAGCCAAGGAGATCTTGAAAGTAAGAGGTTTTTCGTTGGTTCGGGAAGATGGTTTGCTCTCAGCATACAGGGAAATGTTTGCTTCGATCAGAGCGTGTTTTATGAGGACGGGTAATTTCATGATGAAGGCTCCTGAGAATAATGATATGCAACATCAACTTTATAGTAAATCAGATTTCTGCTTTACTGCATCTCTTCTCATCACCAAGCCCTAATATTTATAGATGCATAGAGATAGGAAAAGGAAAGACTTGTCTAAGGGCTCAGGAAGCTGAAATGCATCCCCTGGATAACGATGGTAAAATACTGAAAAGTGGCTAAGTACAAAAAATAAGAGCTCAGAAAAAAGAGAGCTCTTTGACAGTACGGTAGTTTCAAACATCAGTGTCTACGAAAGAGATCAGGTCACCCTCAAAGAGATACTCTGTTGGATGCCATCCTATCATCTTATTGCCGCAGCTAACATCTGATGAGAGGACAAGCCAGATCTTTGCACCACTGTTTTTATCCCCTTCAATTGGCAGATTTCCAGTATTAACAGATGCTGCAATGTTGACATTCCCACCGTTATTGGATGTGCCAGAACCTAGACAGATCAGACCGGTTCCTGGCCATGGATCTGGATAATACATTAGAGTATAGTCAGTATCTGGCTCCAGACCATGTCCATTAAAGACAAAACTAAACTCCGCTCCTGAACGTGTATAGGCCATCTTACCCCATGCACCATCTTCAACTATTGGCCAAGTACCAGATGGCACTTTCTCGTAGAGATACAAGTGACCAATGTTGGACTTGCCGGCTGGCGCTGTTGGCCCTGCAATCACCACAGCTGCTGTTGCGATGAACATAAAACAGACAGCCATAGCTAATGCTTTCTTCATGTTCCTTACACCTCCTTTAAGGCTGGGTACTTCTGATGCACCCTTCCCTGGTGTTATGCGTCCCACCACGCAATATTAGGCGCCCCTCCTCGGCGCCTTCATCCCAAAATTGGATGAACGTGAATTGCCTTCACGTAAAAATGATTAAAGATGTTGCTTGTTACAATATATCTAGATTTCGGTTGGACATAGATTGAAGTTTTGAAACAAACAGAATAGTAAAAAATTATGGTCTTCTGTTAATATATACTCGCTGCTTTTCGGAGTAAGTATTCCTTCCTTCTTGTTGAATGACTCCTGTCTCTTAACAAATGATAAAGAAAAAATGATTGAAAGAATCACTTTTTCTTATCCTCTGTATCTAATATTTAGTATCATTCATTTTGGAGCTTTTTGTAGTCCATCTCCCTAAGTTTTTTCCTCATGATCTTACCCCCAATTGTTTTTGGCAATTCGTCCATGAATTCAATAGAACGGGGGTATTTGTATGGTGCTGTTGTGTGCTTTACATGATTTTGAAGTTCCTGTATCAGCTTTTCCGAAGGTTGGAACCCTTCGTTCAGCACTACAAAAGCCTTGACTATCATACCCCTTATATTATCAGGAGAACCAATAACAGCAGATTCCTGTACAGCCGGATGTTCAAGAAGTGCACTTTCAACTTCGAAAGGACCTATCCTGTAACCTGAACTCTTTATGACGTCATCATCGCGACCTACGAACCAGAAATATCCATCATCATCCGTGTACGCCTTATCACCAGTATAATAGAAGCCGTTCTGGAATGATTTTTCGTTTTCTTCATCGTTATTAAGGTATTTGACAAGAAGCCCCACCGGCCGCGGGTCAAGTGAGATAGCGATCCTTCCTTCTTCATAGTTATTAACCGGTTTCCCGTATTCATCATGCAATTCAATGTTCCATCCCGGAGACGGTTTTCCCATTGAGCCCGGCTTATTGTCTAAGCAGGCAAAAGATGAGATTGCACAACATGTTTCTGTCTGCCCGTAACCTTCATAGATATTAAGACCTGTCCCCTCTCTCCACACCTTGATTACTTCAGGATTCAATGGCTCGCCTGCACTACAGCAATGCCTGAGCTGAGTGAGGTCGAACTTTGTAAGGTCGGCAAGTATAAGCATTCTGTAAATAGTGGGAGGGCAGCAGAAAGTTGTTACTTCATACTTCTCAATAAGCGGAAGCAGCTCGGTTGCTTCGAACTTTCCTCTAATATCATACACAAGGATACATGAACCAGCTATCCATTGCCCGAATATTTTTCCCCATGCGCATTTTGCCCATCCGGTGTC
>MVQW01000126.1 GCA_002067265.1 Methanomethylovorans sp. PtaU1.Bin073
TTTTGCCTGTTTTTGGCAAGTTTGCATGCATATTCAGCTATCCTCGTAGAGCCTTTGCGGGTAATGACCCTTTTAGTGTATGCTACGTCTTCATGTATTTCTTCTATACCTGAGTACATGCCTTCAGTGTTCTCCCGGACTATCACCAGATTGAAATCATTGCGCCCGGTAACACCCTTGATACCATCAATAGGTCTAATGGGCCGGATGTTTGCATATATATCAAGCTCCTTTCTTATTGTAAGGAGCACACTCTTATAATTGGGATCTGATGGTGTTGTAATTGCACCAAATAGTATACAGTCGCATTCCTTCAGGATCTCAAGGTCTTCATCTGTGATAGCAGAGCCGGTCTTTTCCCATTTTCCATATCCCAGCTCAACAGGTACCTTTTCTACAGGGAGACAAAGGGCATTAAGCACTTCTATAGCTGCAGGTATGACTTCTTTGCCTATTCCGTCTCCTTCTACCACTGCAAGTTTCATTGACCTTCACCTTTTTCTTTCTTTATGTTCTGCACGAGTTCCCTTATTGTTAACGCTACCTGGAACTCCGAGGCTCCCCAGTGAACCACTGCTCCTTTTATTCCATTAATTGTTGCAAGCCCGGATCTTTCAGAAAGGCAGCATCGGGTAATGAACGTTCCTTGTGGCGTATAAATATCGGACCGGAAAGGGCAGATATTGATGAAATCATATTTGAGGCCTGGAAACCTTGATTCAAATAATTTCCGGGATATCTCGCAGCCTACAAGTAGTGATCCATCTTCGGTAATCACATCAGAGTCCAGGCATTTTCCTTTAAGCCCTGATGAAGAACATGGGAAAACCGTTTTATCCCCTTCGAACTGCCGGAGATCTTTCGTGTTTTCTTTAAACCGTATGCACAAATCCCCAAAGATGCCGCTTGCCTCCAGTTTTCTAATCACAAGGCTAAGCCAGGATGGCTCAGGAGGAACAACATCTACTATTTCAATGTCGATTATTTCAGAAGGATTCGGGTCATGTACGAATGTGACATGCCTATCAAGTCCTGTAAATATTACTGTATTCACACCCTGCTCACAAAGTTCAGCAGCTTTCTCGATGAGAAGCCGCCTATCCTTTAAGTTTAAAGGCTCCTCGTATTTGATAACCTGTTCTCCAGATACTATAAGCTCGACCTTTGTGGCTTTCCTTAATAAATCTTCTCCGGTGTGTTCAACCCTATAAATTGAGTATTCTTTGCCGATATCAGTGTTTTGTTCAACTATTATGTATCGGCTAAGGAAATATATCGGCTCGTCATGTGCATCATCAGGACTGATATGTGTGACTCCAACATACTTGTACTCATCCGGAAATATCATTAGAACCTCTATTTTTTACCTTGCATCGCCTTACGATGGGACACAAGTCCCCCATCACTAAGCATTTCAAGAAGAAAGTCAGGTAGTTTATTGCCTGGATATTGTTTGCCATTAACAGTAACATTTCCGTTTTCAAGGTCTACTTCCATTTCATCTCCTTCTTTACATTCAACATTGGATTCCATTAGAGGAAGACCAACATTTATGGCATTGCGGAAGAATATCCTGCCAAAGGACTTTGCAACAACACAAGCCACTCCTGCATACTTAAGGGCTAATGCAGCCTGTTCTCTTGAAGAACCGCAACCGAAGTTATTACCGCCTACTACTATATCTCCAGGCTTTACCTTTTTCGAAAAATCAGGGTCAATGCCCTCCATAGCATGATCTGCAAACACCTGCATATCAGTCGTACGCAAATATTTTCCAGGTATTATGACATCTGTATCGATGTCATCGCCAAATACCCATGTTTTTCCTTTAATTATCTTTTCCATAAGTTCAACCTCGGGAAAGCTTTTAGCTATTACTATGCGTATATAGCGGGGTTTACACCTCTATTGATAATGTATTTCCCTGAAGTACGTCATTTTCGGTAACCTTTACTTCTTTTACCACACTACCATAGCTGATCTGGTATGGCTGTGTCGGTGCCACATCAAACTGGGTCTGGCCGGAGATAGGTCCTTCTGTTGAATATGGAACTGTGAAGGAGTATGTACCGTTTGATGTTGTTGTTTGTGAATATGTAAATGAGCGTCCCTGGCTGGTGCTGATTGTAGTACTTATCGTCACATTCTCTCCTGCAGGTGCAGTTCCTGTGATCTTTGCTCCTTCTACATATTCGAATATCTTTACGTAACCTGTGTTATCTTCTTTTATTTTTCCACCTAAAAGCACGTTATACACATTCTTGTATCCTATCTCCTGACTCTGGGAACTAGTGACACCGGGTGATTCATGAACCATGCGGTAATGCTTGAGGCCGTTACCGTCAAAAATATGCAATTTAGCTTCCATAGAATTGTAGTAACGTTCATAAGGAACATTCATCACTCCCTGGTCAGTTTGCACAGCTGTGTAATAATTGTTAGTGTCCAGTGTCCATGAGGCCATAGCATAGAACTTTCCGGTGGCCATCTCCACATCTGACACTATGTATCTGGCCCCCATTTTATTTTCATCCGGATGAATAGCTTCAAGAACAGCAGTGGCTTCTTCCTCAGATGAAGCGGTGAAGAATGTAGATGCTCCTGGCTGATTCTCTTCTTCTATACTATTCGTACGCCCGCCGATACCCTGCTGGAAAGGATTAGCATTTGGAATCCTACGTCCAATTACTTCTATCCAGTGTCCATAGTCCCACCAGGACATCACTCCGTAAGCTGTATCAGGATATGGGTATATTTCTCCACTCGCAGGTGCTTCATATAACTCATAAAAGTCCAGACCAGGGTCTGGTGTGTTAATTCTCATCCAGTTAAGTGCTTCTAACCATTGATTACCCGGCCCGCCTGCATATTGTGCCTGCTGTGTTGCCAGGCTGTAATTGGGTAGAACGAGTACAACAATGACTATAACGAGCGATATTATGTGAATGGGTTTAAGTTTATGAGTTGTAGTTTCTTTTGTTTTACCTGCAGACTTTTGTTTAACTTTTTCAGTTGCCATCAAGTTGCTCAATCTGAGGTCTTTCCAACCTGCCAGATCCAGGAATTTGATTCCGAGGTATGCACTTAGTATCGCTGCATTAACTGCATAGTAGTAAGAGAAGCGGTTCTGTTGCAGCATTGCCCACAGCACCATGAAAGTCCATACTATGAGCAATGTCTTCTCCTGTGTGTTTTTCTTTTTTGCAGCCTCATATATTAATATAGCAAGTGCAAGGATCGAAACAAATCCCATTACAGCAAAATAGTAGTAGAATGAACCATCGAACAGGTCAAGGGGTGCTGCTTCTCCTATGGTCAGGGCACCGCCTGTTCTCTTGAAGAATCCAAATACACCAATAAGCATTGTGTATACGGATGGTGCAAGTACCTTAGATGTCAGTATAACTGCTGCAACACCAGCTAATATAGTCAAAGGATATATTTTCTTATTCAGTTTTCTTTTTTGCATTTCAGTAGAAAGGAGCGTTAAGAGGGGAAAAGCCAGTATACCTGCAAGCAGTCCTTTCTCATGCATTGATTTTGTACCTCCTATCTCAGGAACCATCAATACCATAATGAGAGTTACTGCGAATATAATTATTCCACCTACTGCAAGGTAATCAGTGGTCCTACCGTGCATATGGTCCACGACGTGCTGTATTGTAATGTAAAGGCCAATGATCAGACTGAAGAAAAGAGCACCTTTCCAGGTAAGTGTATATGCTCCCATAGATATTCCGGTTAGTATGAAATAAGGCAATGCGGGTTTGATTGTCTCTATAGGTTTTTCTTTAAGGTTTGAGAATGTTATTGGGTGTTCTCTTGCAACCTTTACTGCCATTACCAGAAAAGCCGCTGTCATTGTGCTGAATAAAACTTCTGCAATGTGGTGGTCGTTGAAACCTATGATGGATCTTGAGAGTATCTGACCAGGTGCAAGTGCTATAAGCACAGCTGCCAGCAGCCCGACTCGTCTGTCGTCAAATATCCATTTGGTTACGAAATATGTGGCTATGACTACCAATGAAGCTATAAATGCCGGATAATATGCTGATACTGTGTAAATGAGTTCCTCACTTGGGTTTCCACGTCCCAGTATCCAGAGTATTATGCCAAGTGACATGTCAAACAGTGGTGCAAAGACCTGAGTAGTACCTCGGGGATAATTTGTATACGCATCGAACCAGAGCATATGGGGGAAATTATGCAGCATTGCTTCCACATTTCTTAAGTGGTACCAGGGGTCGTTCTCGCTTAGTTTCACAAAGTTCTCAGCTACGAAAACCTGTGCTTTAGGGATAGTCCTTATATAGAACGCTACGAGACATGAGATCAAAACCCCTAATGCATAGGGTATGCTCCCTTTCAGATCTCTTTTGGCGGCTTCCTCTTTTGTCATGGATTCAACTCTTTCAAAATTGGTATGTGTTAGATATATGGTATGTGTTAGATTTATGCAGGATAGAAGGTCACTTCATACATATATGTTGCACCTAACATAAGATTATCCTTTGCTTAGTTTGCATAACATTTTTTCCAGATGAATATAGAACGGAGCACACATATTTAATAGTGTCTTCAAAATAAGAGACATTATTTTGATGCAAAGGAATAAAATGCATGACATCTTACTTGTTCCTGTTTACCATACATAAGAATTCATTTTGTGCAAGGATGGTCTTTAATTGAGGATATGTCTTATCGCGGATGCGACTTC
>MVQW01000127.1 GCA_002067265.1 Methanomethylovorans sp. PtaU1.Bin073
AGGATATGTACGATGATGTGCTTTTCAACAGGAAACCTCCATTTTCTCCAAAGGGAGGTGTGCGAGATGCACTACAAGCAACAGGCGGCAGGATGTATGGCATTGATAATGCTGCTGCAGCACATGCACAGCAGTTGTTTGAAAAATTGGAAGGCATTGATATAAATCCGGCTTCTGCTGTTGCTGTTGCTGCTCTTATAGAAGCTGTGGATAATGAAAATATCGGCCATAATGATAGTATCGTTCTTAATATTACAGGCGGGGGAGTGGAAAAGTTGCGCAGGGATCACAACCTGAATTCTATTACACCTGATATGAGGGTCTCTGCCCATGACCCGGAAGCAGAGTTGAAGATCGTAGAAAAAGTTTCAGAGAAGTTTAAGAGGTAGGAAAATGAGAGATGTTACAACACTGACCATTCTGGGTGGTGTCAACAAAGAAGGAATTCCAGAGTGCATTGACAGAATAGACGTTAACAAAGGTGAGATAATAGGCATCGTTGGCCCAACGGGATCGGGAAAGAGTACTCTCATCGATGACATCGAGCAACTTGCAAGAGGAGATACTTCTTCTGGCAGACACATACTTATTAATGGCGAAGTGCCAGACTCTTCGATAAGAGTAGACCCCCGACTTAAACTGGTGGCTCAGCTCTCGCAGAAAATGCACTTCCTGGCAGATATGACTGTCGAGGATTTTTTGGTAATGCATGCACGAAGTAGGGGGAAGGGACCGGAACTTATACACCGGGTTTTGGAGCTTGCCAATACCCTTACCGGGGAACCTATAGCTCTACATCACCATCTTACCGCACTGAGCGGTGGACAATCACGTTCTCTCATGACAGCCGACATTGCGGTTATCAGTGATTCTCCTGTAGTACTGATTGATGAGATCGAAAATGCAGGTATTAGAAAGCAGGAAGCTCTGGAACTACTTGCTTGTGAGGGCAAGATAGTAGTAGTAGTAACCCACGATCCTGTACTGGCACTCATGGCCACCCGCAGGATAGTAATGAAAAACGGGGGCATGGTGGACATTATTACTACAAGTTCACAGGAACAGCAGGTTTGCTGCAAGATAGCTGAAGTTGATAACTGGCTGCTCTCCCTCAGGGAAACCATCCGCAGGGGAGAACTTGTTGAGGGTACGGTATGAAACTTGTTGTACTTGCCGGAACACCAGGTTCCGGTAAAACTTCTGTGCTGCTTCACACAATAAAAGCTCTTGTATCCCTGGGAAACTCCCCTGCAGTGGTTAAAATAGACTGTCTTTGGACTGATGATGACCAGAGGTTCCAGAGGCTTGGAATACCAGTGCAGGTAGGACTTGCTAAGGACATGTGTCCGGATCATTATACTATTTACAACACAGAAGACATGCTGAGATGGGCAGAAACCCAGGGTTCTGACATGCTCCTGAACGAAACTGCAGGTCTTTGCCTGCGATGCGCTCCCTACCCTGATAATTGTCTTGCTGTGTGTGTTATAGATGTGACCACCGGTCCTAACACTCCCCTTAAGGTAGGTCCACTACTCACAACTGCAGATGTGGTAGTAATGACAAAGGGAGACGTGGTTTCTCAGGCAGAGCGGGAAGTATTCAGGGAAAGAGTGCTGGATGTGAATCCCGGATGCAGTATTGTGGAAGCAAACGGACTTACAGGGAAAGGCTCTTTTGAACTTGCTGAACTGATACGTGCTTCTCATGATACTGGAATTGATATGAAATTAAGGTATAATCCCCCTCTTGCCATTTGCTCCCTGTGTACTGGCGAAATGAGAGTGGCACGCAAGCACCACATGGGAGTCCTGCGCAGCCTTGATGGATCTATGGAGTACAGGGGTGAGTGAAACAGTGGATAAGATCCTGTCCCTCTTGCCTGGATACAATTGCGGTAGCTGTGGTTTTAGGCAATGCAAGGATTTTGCAGCACAGATCACAGATGAAGCAAGCCTGATGCGATGCCCTTTCCTTGAAAGAGAAATATTTAGAAAGAATCTGGAGCAGTTAAAAGAGATCGTAGGTAAAGAAAAAAACACCGAAAAAGAAGTAGAAAAGGAAAAAGAAGTAATTGGCATTATTGATGGTCTTAAAGCCGATTTTTCACTTGGCCCCCTCTATGAAGAATGTTCCTGCAGAGAGGACATTCATCCCCTGGATGGTTCTCTTGAGGTAGAAATCGGGGATATATTACGCTACAGGCCATTAGGCTGTCCGGTCACACACTTTGCTAAAGTGATAGACAAATCCCCGGGCATATTCACTGTGCACATAGTAGGACCCTTGCACAGGCTTGGAAAAGATGATTTTTCTTTTAAGGATGCAGGGTTATGCATGATCCTTGCTTTCGAAGGCATAGTTATGAAAGGAAAAATTCCATCAATGTGCCAGACAGTGAAATTCCTTCCTGAACACTGTATGATGCAGAAAGTGCATTCCGGTATCGTGGTCTCTGTAGAGGGCCGCAGACTCCGTATAGAAGCTATTGACCTCAAAGTATGGTAAACAAAAAACAATTGAGGATCAAATATGGATAACAGCCCTTCAGCAGCAGTTCTCAGAGGCATGAAAGAAGCAGGTGTGGATTTTGTGGTCAGTGTACCCTGTGTGAACCTGAAAGACCTTATATTAATGGTCGAAAACGACCCGGAAATCATACATGTGCCGGTCACAAGAGAAGAAGAAGGAGTAGGCGTATGTGCAGGAGCATATATGGGTGGAAAGAGAACTGCAATGTTAATGCAAAATTCAGGTCTTGGAAATTCCATTAACGCCCTTGCTTCGCTTAACAAACTATACGGAATACCCTTGCTCATGATAATGAGTCATAGAGGAGTGGAAGGAGAGCCTGTCTGTGCACAGGTGCCCATGGGGGAGCTCACTCCGGATTTGCTGAGAACAATGAATATCCCAGTTTTTGTACCAGCTTCAAAACAGGAAGCAGAAGATATGATAGTTGAAGCTGTGTTTACCTCTCAGAAAAAAAGATCTCCTGTAGCTGTATTGCTCAAAATTGGTTTCTGGAGGTTATGATGATACGTATCGATGCTATCAAAGTAATTGCAGAAAAAGCCAAAGAAGATGGCTCTTTATTGATATGCAATATCGGTATCCCTTGTAAGGAACTGTATCATGTCTGTGACATGCCGGGTAACTTCTATATGTTAGGTTCTATGGGACTTGCGTCATCCATTGGCTTGGGTTTATCCCTTGCTAAACCCCAAAAACGTGTAATAACCATCGAAGGCGATGGCTCCACACTTATGAATTTAGGCAGTCTTGCCACCATAGCAAGCCAGCACCCACCAAATTATCTATTGATAATAATTGATAATGGCACATACGGTTCCACAGGTGATGAACCTACAGCCACATCCTTGTATACTGACCTTGCAGCTATGGCAAAGGGAGCAGGGATAAAAGAAGTACACACCACCAACACATCAGAAGGACTTAAACAGTTACTTGAAGACATAAAGAGTGGGGTCATAGTTATAAAAGTACAGCCCGGAAATGCACAGGTGCCTGTTATAGATATGTGTCCTGAATCTATATTAGAGAGGTTCATGGCTGAAGTTTCGCACACCACAAAATTCTAAATGTACCCATATTTCCTATTTTCAGCATGCATAGAAACAAGTTACTCTTTGTTTTCAGCAGCTCTGCTTAAATATCCACACAGAGTTGCGTAATATTAAAATATTATAATCCCCCAACTTATATTAATCTTTAAAAAGGAGGGTTTGCATGGGTCTTATAAGCGAATTTAAGGAATTTCTATATGAATATAAGGTAATACCACTGGCTATCGCCTTTATTATGGGTATTGCAGGTACAGCACTTGTAAAATCATTTGTAGATAACATTGTTATGCCAATAATTACTCCATTTGTTCCCGGAGGCGCATGGCAAACTGCAACAGTAGCTATTGGACCTATTGTTTTGAGTTGGGGCGCATTTTTGGGAGAGGTAATTAATTTCATAATTATTGCATTTGTGGTATTTATTATTGCGAAGAAGGTCCTGAAAGAGGAAAAGGTCGCCAAGAAATAGTCCTCTTTTCTTTTATTTCCTCTTCATACTTTTTCTTTTTATTTGACTTATTGAAGGAATATATATTTCAATTTAGTCACAGCTATTTATATTAGAATAATTATAAATAGCCTGGAGCATGAACCTGCAATTTATCGACCAAACGATAAAATGCTCAATGAGGTAAACTAATTGATAACAAATGTAGCTCCTCAGAATATTTGTTCTCAAAAAAAGATATATACAGCTACATCTTATCGTCTGCTGCAACAAACATCAGCAATTGATGCAACGTTTTTCTTTAGCGGTGATATACCATGAAAGGCTCCAGAATCCTCGTAGTTGAAGACGAAAGAATAACGGCTCTTGACATCAAATATAGATTGGAGGATTTGGGATATATAGTGACAGCAGCAGTATCTTCCGGACAAGATGCCATTGAAAAGGCAGAAGAAACAAAGCCTGATCTTGTACTAATGGACATAATGATAGATGGAGATCTGGATGGAACACAAGCAGCTTTTCAGATACACGCCCGCTTTGGTATACCAATAATATATCTCACTGCCTATGCTGACGAGAATACGCTTAAAAGAGCGAAGATTGCAGAGCCTTATAGCTACATATTAAAGCCTTTCGAAGAAAAAGATCTCTATACGAACATAGAAATTGCACTCTATAAGCATCGTGCAGAGCAAGAGCTCAGGGAAAAGGAAGAATGGGTCTCAGCTACTCTGAAAAGTATAGCTGATGCTGTGATAGCCACAGATACGTCAGGATCAATTAAGCATCTGAACCACATGGCTGAGATACTCACCGGATGGAACGAATCTGAAGCTCTTGGAAAA
>MVQW01000128.1 GCA_002067265.1 Methanomethylovorans sp. PtaU1.Bin073
TTCAGAACCTGTAATGAGTTCAAGCTCTTTTTCATCATTGTATAGTCCTACCTCATGACCAATAGACGTAGCAGTGATCGGATGATCACCGGTGATCATGACCACTTTTATCCCAGCCATGTGACATTTGTGGATCGCCTCCATTGCTTCAGGACGGGGAGGGTCCACTGCACCTACAAGTCCCAGGAAAACAAAATCATTTTCGTATTCTCTTACATCTTCTGCTTGCCTGTAAGCCAAGGCAAGCACCCTTTCACCTGATTCAGCCATGGCAATGTGCTCATCCATGATCATCCCAGCATTCTTTTCATCAAGAGGAAGGGTACCATCCACTGTGAGTAGCTGGCTGCACATATTCATGACAACTTCAGGTGCACCTTTCAGATAAGATTCCATTTTTCCTTCCGGGGTGGAGCAAATGACTTGCATCCTCTCTTTCTTGGAATCGAACGGATATTCCTGTAGTCGTGGATAGGCCTGCTTTAGTTTCTCCTCATCAGTGAACTGATTAACATAAACTAAGAGAGAGCCTTCTGTAGGATCTCCTTTATATCCTGGTGCTTCGGTCGTAACCCTTGAGTTATTGCACAGGCCGGAAACTCTAATAAGAAGTTCGGAAGGTTTTTGCTTTTCCTTTACATTAAGATAACCTTCCCCTGTAAAAATCGAGTTTACAGCCATCTTGTTCTGGGTAAGTGTACCAGTTTTATCGGTGCAGATAACAGTGGTAGAACCCAGAGTTTCCACAGATTCGAGCTGTTTTATAAGTGCATTTCTTTTTGCCATTCTTCTGGAAGCCAGACTTAAAGCAAGAGTAACGGTAGGCAGTAAACCTTCAGGAACATTGGCTACAATGATACCGATAGCAAAAATCAGATTCAGTAGGAAAGTATCCTGCACAAAGAAACCAACAAAGAAGAAAGATATACCCAATAAAATAGCTATCAAAGAAATGACTTTGATAAAACTGTTTAATTCCTTTTTTAAAGGAGTCTCTACCGATGAAGTACGTTTAGTAAGAGTGGCTAAACGACCGATCTGAGTATTTGCTCCTGTACCGAAAACGATAGCTTTACCATTCCCTGTCTGTACTAATGTGCCGGAAAATACCATATTCCTGCATTCAAGTATACCAGGATGTGTACATTCAAGAGACCGCAACTGAGGCTCAGCTTCTCCGGTTATAGGGGAATTATCCACTTTAAGTGAGTTTTCTTCTATGAGTCGCCCATCGGCAGGAACTTTGTCACCTTCTTCAAGTAATATCACATCCCCGGCAACTATCTCAGAGGCAAGTATTTCTTTTGTTTTACCATTTCTGAGGACTTTAGCTTTAGGAGGAATCAGCTGACGAAAGCTTGCCATGATCTTCTCTGCCTGGTATTCCTGGATGAACGTGAAAGTGCTATTAAGAATAACCACAACAAGCAGTGCTATGCCAATGTAAATATTACCTTGTCCTGGAGAAAGCCACTCTGCGATAAAAGCAAGCATTGAACCAACCGTAAGCAGAATTGAAAAAAAGTTCCAGAACTGTTTCAGGTACTTGTTCAGAAGACTTTCCTTGCCAATCTCTTCGAGTACATTTGCCCCGTATTCTGCCAGCCTTCGAACAGCTTCATCTTCTTTGAGTCCTGAATCGCTGCTTTTCAAACGTCTGAACAATTCATCAAGGGATACCTGATGCTCATCACCCTTTACCTGCAGGGCATGTTCTCCGGTTCTTCCATCCATCTTTAAGAATTATTGATTGAATCTTACTTAAAGTGAACCTTACTTAAATAAATGTTTCAGGCCCCTGAAGAAAGAGCAGTATACACATTCCAGATTCCCGTTGTAACAAAATCTGCAGCCAATGCTGCAAGGAATAATCCCATTATTCTTGTGAATACAAGCATACCAGTATATCCTATATGATTATAGATACGCCTGGAGGAGAGGAATATTACCATGCACACAAGGAATGTTAGCAATATACTGAGTACTATTAGGAATTTTTGACCATAGGAAACCGTACTTCCCATAAAGACAATGACCGTGGTGATAGTTCCCGGACCTGTTAAAAGCGGCAGGGCAATAGGGAAAATCCAGATATCAGACCGCTCCTGTGATTCACTTATCTCGTGCTCAGTGATACTTTCCCGCGATACCTTTGCGAACATCATATCTAATGCTACGTGAAAAAGCAGTATGCCACCGGCAATACGTAACGAATCTACATTAATACCAAAAAGGTCCAGCATCAAATTACCCGTAATAGCAAAGAAAAGAGCTATAATACAGGCAAGGAACACAGCTTTTTTTGCAAGAGCATTTTTCTCCTCAAATGTCATGCGGCTGGTAAGAGATATGAAAGTGACAACTCCACTAATTGGATTCACTATCACGAAGATAGAAATAAAAGCATATGTGAGAAAGGCCAGGTCATCCATTTTTGATCTTTGAGGAGTTATTATTCTAACTGAATTTTTCTGCACGTTCTGTACTAATATTTATTATATATTAACATGGAATGAATAAAAGCCTTATTCTCACAACGAGTATTAGATGCGGAATATAATTATTCCTCTTTTGAGAGAGCCTTTTTCACGATCTTCATTGCACAGAGGTCCCCACACATGGAACAGGCATCGCTGCCGGTTACCCGGCTTTCCCTGATGCTGCGAGCTTTTTCTCCATCTATTGCCAAACGATACTGTTCTTCCCAATCAAGGTTATGACGTGCATGTGACATTTTGTCATCTATTGCACGTGCCCTTTCTCTTTGACCTTCTTTTGCAATATCCGCTGCATGTGCCGCTATTTTTGTAACAATGGTTCCTTCCCGTATATCGTTCACACTTGGAAGTGCGAGATGCTCAGAGGGAGTTGTCATGCACAGGAAATCCGCACCATACATACCTGCAAGAGTACCACCAATAGCACCCGTAATATGATCATATCCGGGAGCTATATCGGTTACTAAGGGACCCAAAAGATAAACAGGAGCATTAAGGCAAAGGCTCTTCATGGTCTTTACGCATGTTTCGATCTCATTTACCGGAACATGCCCTGGACCTTCAACAAAGGATTGCACATTTGCAGCACGTGCTCTTTTCACAAGTTCACCCAAAGTGACTATTTCAGTGAACATGGCCCCATCTGATGCATCATGGATACATCCAGGCCTCATTCCATCCCCTAGGCTTACAGCCATATCGTGCTCATAAGCTATTTCCAAGAGGTAATCATACTCCGTATAAAATGGATTATCTGCCTGGTTATGCAACATCCATGCAAGAGTAAATGCTCCTCCACGGCTCACAACTTCAGTGATCCTCTCACCTTTTTTTATCCGTTCCATGGAGTTGAGGTTGACACCTGCGTGTACTGTGACAAAATCCACTCCGTCTTTTGCATGTTTCCTGACGGCATTGAACATATCATCCGAAGTCATATCTACAACTGCTTTCTTAGATGAAGCCGCCTGATAGATAGGCACAGAACCGATAGGAATATTGACTGCTTTCATTATCAAGGAACGTATGCTATCCAGGTCCCCACCTGTTGAAAGATCCATTAGAGCATCAGCACCGAACTTTTCTGCAGTTTTCGCTTTTTCGATCTCTTCATCTACATTGATATAATCTCTGGATGTACCGATATTTGCATTGATCTTAGTGCTCATGTACCTGCCGATCCCAACAGACCTTGATTTCCTTGCAGGGTTATCAGGTATAGCAATGATGCCTTTTGCCACACAGGAACGTACAAGGTCCGGATCAATACCTTCTGCTTTGGCTACTTCCTGTATCTGGGGAGTTATGATCCCCTTTTTTGCATCTTTCATCAGTGTCATTGATATCCCCGTATGAACACCAAGATAAAAGCCTTTTGCTGCCATTAAGTTATTTAGTAATGTGTATCATCATTATGAGTATTAGCATATACTCCAGTGTAGACATCCTTATATCCAGGAATATTGACTTACTCATTGCTACGTAGTAAAAACGCGGCAAGGTCACGGTGGTACGATGGCCCTGAGTATAAAAAACAGTCCATTAGTTTACGGTGTGGATCTTTACAGATTCTTGAAGGACATTAAATTCGTCCTGTTATTCTATGTAATAGGTGATCTTCTGACCACTATATATGCGATAAAAACTGGTCTTGCGTATGAAGGCAACCCGATTGTATCCACATTCGCTTCCATTCACGGACTCTATAGCATAGTATTGTTCAAGGTGTTCTTTGTGCTGGCACTGCTGGGAAGCTATGCATATATCATTCACTTCTCTGCAGGAGAGAAACATACCCAAACCTTTGCATGGGACGTACTCAGGCACACCCTGGCAATAATGGGAGCATTGATAATACTCAATAACCTGCTTGTAATGAGGGGCCATTCAAGTCCTGTCTACCTGGT
>MVQW01000129.1 GCA_002067265.1 Methanomethylovorans sp. PtaU1.Bin073
CTACAAGACTAGACTCTGAATCTAGCGCCTTTGACCTGGCTGGGCGACCCCCGCATTGAGGTACCGTATAGTTGCATTAATGGTATATATGCTTTTTCAGTTGCAGCCCACAAATAGAAGGGCTGCAAACACAATGCACATCATCCGATCAGTTTCATGAGCAAAGCTTTCTGTGCATGCAAACGGTTCTCTGCCTGGTCATAAACTACAGAATGCGGACCGTCCATGACCTCAGCAGCTATTTCCTGTCCTCTGTGGGCTGGCATACAGTGCATCACTATGGCATCAGTCTTGGCAAGAGCCAGCATCTCGGAACTGATCTGGTAATCCTTAAGGTCGTTCAGACGCTTCTCGATCTCGTCCTCATCGCCCATGGAAACCCATACATCCGTATAGAGAATATCTGCACCTTTTGCAGCCACGAACGGATCATTGATAATAGTAATATCTCCACCAAGCTCCTTTGCCATCTTAACGATCTTCGCATCGGGTTCATATCCCGGCGGACAGGCTACTACCATCTGCATACCTACAATTGCACAACCGAGGATAGCTGAATTACATACATTGTTGCCATCGCCTACCCAGACGTACTTCAATCCCTCGAGATGGTTTTTATATTCCCTGATGGTAAGCAGGTCAGAAAGGATCTGGCATGGGTGTTCCACATCTGAAAGAGCGTTGATCACAGGTACGGATGAATGAGCAGCGATCTCAAGGATAGTACTATGCTTGTTCACCCTTGCAGTGATACAGTGCACATACCTGGAAAGAACAACCGCAGTATCAGCAATAGTCTCCCCTCGGCCTATCTGCAGGTCTTTCGAAGAAAGGAAGATAGACTGACCACCCAGGTCAGCCATTGCAACCTCAAACGACACCCTAGTACGGGTGGAAGACTTTTCAAAAAGCATAGCCAGACTTCTGTTCTTAAGCAGGTCCGTGAGCTTCCCACGAGCACGCTTTTCTTTCAATATCACTGCCATATCTAGCAGTTCAAATACCTCATCACGGGTGAGGTCTGCAAAGGAAATGAGATGCTTCATACAATCAACCCATTTTCGTTATTATTGGGCATTATAGCCTGCCCCTGATTTCATTCATATGATCGATACGTTTCTGAATAAGTGAAACAGTACCTATATCCCTTCTGGAATGAAGATCGCCGAAAATATTGTCAAGTGCTTCCTGGGCCTTATTCTCTGCTTTACTTATGGAATCAGCAATGCCTACAACTGCTATTGCACGTGAGCCTGTAGTGTAGATCTTATTGTCTGCTTCATACACACTTGAATAGAATAGAAGTGCATCACCAATATCCCCGATAGAGACCTCTTTATCCTTGGAAGGGTTGTCAGGGTAACCCGCAGGAACTGCATACTTGCAAACAGTTGCCTTTTTACTGAACTTCACATCCAGTTTATCAAGAGTCCCATTTACGATAGCACACATAATATCCACTATATCTGTCTCAAGAAGAGGCAGCACGTTCATAGCCTCGGGGTCTCCGAACCTGCCGTTGAACTCAATTACACGCGGACCATTCTTTGTAATCATGAACTGGCCATACAGCACACCCTTGTATTTCACACCAGTTTCTGCGTATAACTCCTTTACAGTGTGCTGCATAATACGTTTTGCCTGCTCCACATCTTCTGCACACAAGAAAGGCAAAACTTCGCCAGCATCGGTGTAAGCACCCATCCCTCCCGTATTTGGCCCGAGATCATTCTCAAAGGCTCTCTTATGATCCTGCACCGTAGGCGAAAAAGCCAGGTTTTCTCCATCCACAAAAGCCTGTAATGTGAACTCTTCACCTACAAGGTTCTCTTCTACGACCACGCTTCCTGAATCAAGAAGCTGAGCAGCATATTCCTTGGCATCTTTGACTGTAGGAAGCTGATCACCCATGACTTTGACACCTTTGCCACCAGTAAGACCTGCTGGCTTTATTGCTACATTGCCAAGCTTTTCAATGAAATCGAACATTGGATCTTTTTCAGTAAATACCTCAAAGACAGGGCAACCTGCAATTCCATGCTTTCTCATGAAATTCCTTGCCCATGCTTTATCGAACTCTATCTGAGCAACTGCTTTTCTTGGGCCCACAACACCAATACCTACTTCTTCCAATGCATCAGCAAGCCCAACTGAAAGAGGAGCCTCGGGACCTATAAAGGCTACATCAATGTTATTGGCAGTTGCATAAGCAACAACCTTCTGCACATCGGTTTCCTTTTCCAGAAGGAAATCCTGACAAAGACTGGCAATACCAGGGTTCTTCTTTGCCATCACAGCAAAAATGACAGGATCTTTTCTGCTCTGTGCAATAGCTGACGCAATTGCATGTTCCCTTCCTCCACCACCGACAACTAGAACGTTCATTTACAAACCTCACCAATTAAAAATTCTATTAGATATTGAAGTGATATTCTCCAATTATTACCTGATCTTCACATTGAACATAAATGATATCTACTCAGCATTAGATTATACCATAGTTAAGATAGATGGCACTAAATACTACGGATTGTTTCTCATATTTGGATAAATAATTTACTTATTTGTTCTATCTCTCATTGTATAAGGTCACTGGCACCTACAAGAGGAATAAGCTTCACTCCTATTGCTGAAAGACTCTGCTTTGCACCTTCTTCGCGGTCCACTACAGTAATGACAGCATCCACAAAGCCTCCAGCCCCACGAATAGCAGCTATAGCATCCTTTACCGATCCGCCGCTTGTAGTTACATCCTCTATCAATATCACACGAGAGCCTTCTTTGAGGTCGCCGATGAAACGCCCTCCGGTCCCGTATCCCTTTTCTTCCTTACGGACAATCAAAAGCGGTAAGCCTGATTTAAGGGAAACTGCCGTAGCAAGGGGAACACCACCTAAAGCTACACCGCCTACAATATCCACTTTTTCGTTAAGTACTAGAGAAGCGGCCTGTTCTGCTATTACAGTAAGGGTCACGGGATCTGTACTGGCCTTTTTTATATCGACATAATATTTGCTCTTCTTTCCTGAAGCAAGAGTAAAGTCACCAAACTTCACAGCTCCGCATTTCTTAAGAGCTGATATAAGGAGGGATTTTGTATCATTTTCTATAGTCATAAAAGATCACCAAGACCAATAATATATGTGAATTTTACCAGGGTTCTTTTTTTACGCCTATTAGATAACCTATAATATTTGTTGTAAGATGGAGTAATGGAGTGACAATTACCACAGCTATCATAACATTGCGGGTAAAATGCATTGTGAACCACCCTGGAGAGGAGAGATATGTAAATACCCACGCACCTAATACAAAGTCAAGCTGGTCTACAAGTGGCAATGAAGCACCTCTTTTCATTCCAAACCTACGCTTAAAGAAACTCTTGAACATATCGCCAAAAAGAGAACCAGAAGCAAGGGACAAAAGAACTACCATAGTTTGAGACCCACTATCTGAAAAGGAAGGTAAGGAAATATGCAAAAACTCCGACATCGGAACAAGCAAGACCATCTGCAGTAAACCTAGAAGCACACCGCATGCTATACCGGCAAACAGACCTCTGTAGGTCTTGCCATCTCCTAAGATTCTTCTGCCGTCTTTCAGGACTCTGCCGCCATCAATGGGACGACCGCCGCCAAAAACTGCAGCCATTGAATTGGGAATATAAGCAGGCAACATAAGCCAGATAGCTAGGATCAGTGTTTCTATCGTACTACCAACTCATTTATAGTTTTTAGTTCCTCAGAGATGTATGCCATCCGCATTTATCCGTATTTAAGATGCCGGAAGTGTGGCATTGGAAGTATTTAATTCAATGCGTCCATAGGAAAGTGCAATCATGACATAATGCCAGCTTGATGCAACATCCTATACGTAGCCAATATACTATATATAAGTGAGGATACATGCAGATTTACAGCGAGGATCAGCGATGACAAAAGAAGAGAGTATTCTTACGACTAAAAACACCATATTTGCCGCTGTAATAGCATTCATTCTGCTTGCAATGGTAATTATGACCGGCATGGTAACACCTTTTCTTGCCAAGATCCTCAATGGCACAGAGCTTGCCCTAGGCTCTGATTACTTTAACCCCAGAACTGCCCTCCCTGCCATATTACTGGTAATATTACTTACAATCTGCTTACTGGTCAGTTCAGTTACACCCCGCAAGGCACTGGTAGCAACTGCTTCTTTTTTAGTACTGATAGCATTAGTTGCTATAATATC
>MVQW01000130.1 GCA_002067265.1 Methanomethylovorans sp. PtaU1.Bin073
GAACGCGCCACTTGTCTCTTATGTTCTATTTTTCTTTTCTCTATCCTCTCTTTTACATACTGCTTCATGGCAGTTACCTGTGTCCTGTCAGCTTCCACCGGATGGCTGATACTTTGAGGGAATACCGCATCCAGGAAAAGGGTCTCTTTCTTTTGCAGTGAAAGTGTTGTGCAAATATTTTTTCTGGCTTTTTCGATCACTGAAACATAATTATGCCGCAATTGATTCTCCAGCACTGATTTAAGTTCACTGTTATCTTGCATCATCCTCAGCATGTCCTGACCACTGAGAACTAACTGGCTTTCCTTGAGAGCATTCCCAAGCTCCTGATTGGCAAAGGTATTTGCACTTACTACTGCAGCATCTATTCCGTTAAGTATCAATGTTAGCCTGTCGATCTCAGGATCTGTACCTGCCCGCACGTCGCCGTTCTCATCTAGCATCCAAACGGCTTTTTCCAGCTTATCCAAGGTTAAATCATCTACTTCCTGTAAAAAAGTCATACCCGAAATCCTGATCAAGCGGGTAACTTGAATGGAACTCTCTATGACCTTCAGATTCCGTGATACCTGAGAGATCTCATTCTCAGGAACTATCTTCCAATCCTCACAGGTTTCCAGATCAGCAATTATCTCGATTTCCACATCCTCAGGTAATTCACAGGAGAATAGATCGTCATCTGTTGCTATAACATGAGAATAACCCCTTGCTGAATCCACAATTTCTGTGAGAGAATTAACAAGGTGGACGTCCAGATAGTCTCCAAACCGCTTTTTTGCCTTTTCAAGCTTCTTTGGATCAGTGGTAAGTATCACACGATCTCTTATTCTCACGGGCTTCTGCTTCACATTTAGAGGTTTCACACCACTTAGTAAACATAAAAAACCCTCGTTTCCTTTGAGCATAGCAGCATGTTCGATGTGCTGTGCCACTGAATTTCTTATAGATTCGATCCTGTCCCTTCTGGAAGCAGGATAAGGGAAGAAGGTATGCATCTTCTCCCTGGCATAACCTGTGTGGGCAAAGAGCTTGATAATATCCAGCAACCTCTCATAGATATCCATAGCCTCACGGGTTTTCAGGAAATCCTGTACTCTGACACCTTCTATTTTGGAGCTTACCTCCTGCACCAAGGAGATCGCATATCTCTGACCCACTCCTTCCATGCACGATATACTTGCTACATCACCGCTAAAGATAGCTTCAAGGGCATTCTGTTCGCTACCGAAGTGTTCTATGAAACATCTGGCCATTTTTTCCCCGATGCCGGGGATGTCATTCAAGGAACGTATGTTTTCTTTGTGTTTCATGCTCTCACGTACTTATATATCAAAGAAATCCCCCAGTTTACAGGGAGATATTCCCCGTTCCACCTTATACCTGTCTTTCATAGACATTCCACTAACAGAAGAAGCGGCCTTGGGCTGGAACTTCTTAGCCTGCTTCTTATTTCTTCTGCTGTCTATCATTTGGGAATCATAGTAGATGTCCCATAGTTCCTCCACTTCATCCGATGCATTCATTGCTGTCAGATTCCCCAGGAATGAAGACGTGACAACTATGAACCTTTCAAGGCCTACAAAATGACCATTACCTATCCACGCTTTGTCCCCATGGACCACAGCAACAGGCAGGTCAGAATTTTTCCGGGCCAGCCACCTGCAGAACATATCTTCTATTCGGTGTTCCGGCCTGATATCGGCTGTAAGTATCCCCCTCACAAAAGTAGGCCTTGCAAACATGCAAAGTCTGTGATATGAAAGGCTGACCTCCCTCATGCACCGATAAAATTGTTTTTGGAGTTGTGTCTTGCCTGAAAAGAGAGAAGCAACATCTTCGCATAAACTCAAATTTCTCACCAGATCGGAAGGATCGCAATCCGCATGCCTGAGTACCAGATCTATAAAATAGATGGGGTCGGGTTCTTTCCTGCGGGAGAACTTTACATGACGATTCCAGTGCTCTCCAAAAACACGTTCTGCAAGCTCCATGGCTGAAGCTGTCGGTCCAAAACCAATAAGCTCGACATCCTTCTCGATTCCTGCAAAACCGATCTTCCTTTGCAGTTCTTCCAGATCTTCTGCAAACATAAGGTATGCATCAGGCAACTGCCGCAGTTTAAGGGAGGCAAGCAACACCCCCTCAATGGTTGTCCTAAAACCAATTATCAGGAACATACCTCCATAAAGGCAGAAAGATTAGTCTGGCAGCGGCCATTGATCTTAATATACGGCCTTGCCCGTGTAATGACCACACCCATGCGAGCAAGTTCCTGTTCGCAGTTAATTGGCCTGGATTGTATAATACGGCTGGCACCCACCGGACCAATGCCCGGGACCAGCAACAATTCCTTCAGGCTTGCATTGTTGATGTCTACAGGGAACAGCTCAGGGTTGCATTGGGCAAGCAGTATCTTTGGGTCCTGATCTTTCAGAAAACCTGCATCCGTATATATTTCATCAAGATCTCTTGCCTTCAGTCCGTAATCCTTGAGCAGATAAGATGTCTGGTAGAGCCTCACTTCACGCCATTGAGGTGAGGGAGTGCTGTGTTCAAGAGGGGTGTCCGGTACAGGATCGAAACTCATAAAATAAGGTCTTCTTAGATCGTATTTATCCATGAACTTGTTCACAGTATGCACTATATCTCTATCAGATTCATCGGCAGCGCCTACTACGAACTGGGTATCATTGGCGCCTACGATACGTCCCCCGTAACCAATCTCTTTCCTCTTTTGTATTATAAGCTCCTTTGTCCACTTCAGGCGCTGAAGAACATCATTAGTGTAGTCGAAGTTAGGACACACTTCCGAATAGTTGATGCTGCTGGTAGTCTCTGCATTGACCCCGAACTTATTTGCAACATCTGCTATCTCCTCTAACAGGTATTTTGGGGTTCCCGGCATTAGCCTCATATGTATGTAACCCTGAAAACCCTGAGCACGCAACTTCCTGGCCACTTCAAGCTGTTTTTCGGAAGTGTTCTCAGCGTCTCCGATTACACCGGAAGACAGGAACAAGCCTTCCACAGCATTCCGTCTGTAAAATGACCATGTGATCTTTACGATCTCATCTGGAGACAATGATACCCGAGGTGTATCTCTTTCGCATCTGTTAGGACAGTAGGTACATTCTCCTGAACAATAATTAGTGAGCAATGTTTTGTAAAGCTGGATACACCTGCCATCGGGACCAAAAGCATGGCATACAGCGCTCTGGTTGCAACTATCGTACTTAGTGCCTGATGCCAAATAGCGCATACGCTCTGTGAGGGTCTTATGGGCTTCATTGGGAGTTTTCAGTTGGCTCACAATGAAGTGACTGATGATTGAATATAAAACAGGGATGTAAGCGATGTGAAAGTATTAATAAGGTATAAGAAGCCACGATCCGTTCACAGAAAGCGTGAACGGTTATTCCTCATCCTTTACTTTGATATTGATCTTCAGTTTGGTAACAGCTTCCAGTTTCTTCCATTCCACTGTTGCATCCTTTTCAAACCTGCAGTTTTTAACAGTTTTGTCAGGAAGTTTACCGTCCACTTCATACACAAAGAAACCTTCTTCGCCATTGGTAGAGACTACATTCTCAAAATCATTATCCTGACGGACTTCTACCACAGCAACCTTTTTCAGGGCTTCCAGCAGAGTTGTACCCTTAGCTACTTCTATATTCTTAGTGGGTGCAAGAATATCCAGCGCAGAAACAATGTTCTTGTTGTTAAGTTTCAATACATGGGTTTTTCCATAGACCTTGCGCTCTATCAGCTGAGCTTCTTCGAGGATTGTCGCATGTTTCGCCGCAACCGGAACAGATATATCAAGCTCCCTTGCCAGTTCGGAGATATGCACCTCACCCTCACATAGCTTTTCCAGCATCTTCAAGCGTGTATCGCTTCCCAGGGCACTGAATACCTTAAGACGCTCGGTGTTGTCCAGGTCTTGAGGGTCATTGTTATCAGATGGGCTCATATATATCAAAACTATTTATTATACATATATAAAACATTCCCCGTTAAGATTCCACTGAATATTATACTTCATCCAAACAGAAAATATATGTAAAAATCGCTTTTGTTGAGGTAATCTAAAAAGATGTAATATATGAGAGTTAGTGCTACTATCTCTATCCATGCAGCGCCTGTATCTGTGTACCGAGCTTCCAGTCCAGCTCAGACAGGCTGTTAGTTTCAAATTCATGAGTAAGGAACCTCGGTCTGACGAGATCCACTATTTCCCTGCATCTTTCATCAGTAAAAGGCATATGCTGATCTATTTTAGATACATGTTCCATGACAGCAATAAGCCGTTCGTGAAAGGAAAGATCATAGTAACCCTCAGGTACCCCTTTTCTTGCTACCTGCATCTGGTAATCGCCTGAAAGACTGCAATGAAAATGCATACCTTCTATCATGTCAATAATATCTTCCGAATACCTGCCCAGCACCTCAAGCACAGAATCAATCGCAGTTTTTTCCTCGGTGCAATTCATTATGGCATTCATCAAATGACCTGTATCAAGAGTAAAAGCCCAGTTCCCGAACTCAAGAGAATTCATAAAATGCATTGTTGCAGCGGGATCCAGCAGATTTAGGCCAGGCCACCACAGATTCTCGAAAAAGAGCCTTACAGGTGGTTCTCCATTTGGAAAAACTGATACAGATTCATTGAGAAACTCCGCTGTAGTATCCATAACTTCTATATCTGACACCCCGAAATCCCGGGTGAACACATGATCTAGCTCCACATAAGCAACATGGAAGACCCCGTATTCGGCATTTATAGATGCAGCATTCTCAAGTGAACTCCTGAAATTCCCTATAACATCCTGACGATCATTCCCCCCGAACAGGAAAAATTTTTCATTATCATCCATCTCCTCATTGAAGGCTTTTCCATCCACCCATGCACGGTGCCTTCCCATCCAGTAAGGCAAATGCACACCTTCAACTATCTTAGCGGGTAAATCCGGCAGAGTTGTGTGATCAACAAAAAGTTCCACACCGTCAAGTCCATGAGACTGCAAGAAAGAAGACACTTTATTCCAGTCATTTCCAAAACGTGAAAGGTCACTCTCATGAAGAGAGAAGTTCATTAGTTCCTTAATGCTAAAACCTCACAATGATGTCTGATTACCGTTCTTCACCAACCAGGCAGTCATGTAAACCAGATTGTCAACAATACCATCGTAATCATTTAGCAATTCCACAGGTGGTTTGTGGCTGCATTGGAGAATATCAGGAAGCTGCCTAATAAGAGCAATAGCCATTGTCCTGGCAGAAGTATCAGGAAGCAAACCCCAGGAAACTTCATCTACGATATGTGTAATTGCAGCAGTGGCTGCTACCAGTGAAGGATTAAGGGCCAGTTCTCGCAGGTCTTTCAAAAAGCGCATTTTGCGATTCTCACCTGCCATGTGGGAAGCCACTTTCCAGTAATATGCTTCATCCACTCCGAATCTTTCAAGCCTTAACAGCATATTGCGCTGGGAAATAGGTGTAAGTTCCGACTGTTTTTCAAGTGCTTTCTTGGTGGCCTCGATCACACATTTCCCTATAAGTTCACCTAACTTGGAATGCTTTCCTGCATCCGTGAGCTTCAAAGGACTTGTCATATCACTTACCACAGCGATCATATCCGTTCCTGAACCTGTAGCAATGCCCTGCGAATATCTGCTTGGGACCATAAGCTCCTGCAAAGCTACTGTTTTTGCTTCCGTGGCGGTCATGATCACACGGGCCATTACATATTCCGGAAGATCCGCATTTATCACAAGAATCGTATTAATGGTTCCATTTATAGGAAAATGATTACCATTTTCCTGATAATATGAAGATGGATCACCAACTCTTCCTCCGTTGATCTCCACGCCGCCAGTCACAATAGCTGTGACCTCCAGACCCCTGAAACCCTTGCTTACTATGGCAACATTATTCATGTTCGCAGCAGTGAGCATTCCGGAGCTTTTTGAAGGATCAAAACCCAACTTCGAAGCCAGCAGGGAAAGATAAGCAGATACATCTCCACCTTCCAGGTCCTCTCCATTTTTTACTCCACGTGGGATCTGGTTATTGATAATGCATTCCAGATCTTCACTATAACCTCCGTTTAACCATGAGGTTGTAAGCGTACGCCTGCCTACAGGAAGCTTTACAACTATTGAATATTCCTGCCTGTATACTTTTTCGCCCGCTGGAAGTTCCAATAGCATCAGCAGAGAAGCTTCATTATCATTTTTGGGAGTTTCCAGACATTTTTCATTTGGATGGGACCCAGTGTGCATGATCATCTACCTTTCAAAATAAATGTACATCTTTTACTGTTCCCTAAAAGGTACTTTGGATACCCGGACAGCAAAAAGAACCTGTGCAAAAGTTCTACTATTGACTATAAATAGATGGTGTCTAAAAAGCCCAATATCGATGAAGCTATCATGAAGATTCAAAAAACCACCAAATATGTAAAATTACAGCGGTAAATCTACTTTTTCAGTATGTGATTCGACGATTATATAATCAAGGATATATATTCTGTAATGCTATGATTGATTACATATTTATTCTGATAGGTCTTGCATTTTTATACAAAGGAGCAGACTGGTTTGTTGAAGGTGCATCAGCTCTTGCTAAGCATTTTGGAATCTCATCGTTGGTAATTGGATTAACGGTTGTTGCATTCGGAACTTCCATGCCTGAACTCGTCGTTAATGTCTTTGCTTCCATTCAAGGTAACAGTGATGTATCATTTGGGAATATCGTTGGAAGCAATATAATCAACTTACTGCTAATTCTGGGATTGACTGGTTCAATAGCTCCCCTGATTGTGCAAAAGTCAACTGTTTGGAAAGAAATACCCTTTGCTTTACTTGCTGTCCTTGTTCTGGCAACCATGTCGAACAAAATAATGTTGGCAAATGGTTCAGGAAATATCTTGACGCGAGTAGATGGGATAATATTGCTGTTTTTCTTTTCGATCTTCCTGTATTACATATTTGAAACGATCAAAAATGGAACAAATGGATCATCTGATAATATTAAGGAGAAGTCTCTTACAAAAATTTCTTTTATGTTAATCTCTGGGTTTATCTTTTTAGTATTAGGAGGAAAAATGACCGTGGATAGTGCTGTGTCAATTGCAAGGCAAATGGGGATAAGCGAGTTCCTTATATCTTCGACAATAGTTGCTGCCGGAACATCACTCCCAGAGTTAGTTACGTCAATTGCTGCAGCACTCAAAAAAGAGATGGA
>MVQW01000131.1 GCA_002067265.1 Methanomethylovorans sp. PtaU1.Bin073
CTTCATTCTAAGCAATGATGTGATTAGACCTCTTGCTTCCTCTTCTGTAATTTCACCATCTGCGGCTACCGCAGCCAAGGAAACTGCAGCAAATGCTTCTTCTTTGTTCAGTTTTACTTGCTCTGCTTCTTTAATTCCTTTGACTTTATCGAATAAACCCATTATATCTCTCCTCTATTGTTTTTCCAGGTTGTTGAAAGATATTTTATCGTGACTAGCATCCACGATTGGAATCTCTCTATTCAAGTGATGATGTCCATTCCCTCACTTGCTGTGCTCTATTCCTGGATTAAAATGGCAATTATCCACTAAAAATATATATAATTATTCTATATATATTAGTTTGGACTTGGCTGAATTAGACACTACGTGCTGAATTATGTCTCCATCTAGATTCTTTTGCCACGTTTACTGTAATCCATTTTTCACTTCATGCCAAAAAGGAAACGCATCATTTTATTCCTTCTTATAAGGAATTCATATACCAGAATTATCATCAAAAACGACATTGGGCTCAACACAATGTACTTTGTTGCCACCCCTAGTTCCCAATCCCTGATACAGAATCCAAAGATTACGATTACAGTCTGGTGAAGTATGTAAAATGAAAGAACGGCTTCATTGGCATATTTGAGGATGCCATTATTGAAAGTAAAGTATTTGCTGCCAAAACCAAATATTGCCAGAAGCCAGCACCAGGAGGCAGCTGCAGTTAATATATCCTGATATTTTACTACTGATTCAAAGTCGTACAGATAACTAATGATTCTCATCAAAGTGATCCCTACAGCAATAAGTAAGGCTGATATTCTCTGTTTCTCAATTGTATCCTTGAATTTTGGATCAAGTGACAGGATAAATCCTGTTATAAAAAGACCAAATAGGTCAAAAGGCTCCAACCTCCAAAATCTTGCAACCCTATGATGTTATCTCTATATTGTCCCACAAACATCTCCACGAGGATAAGGGGTATTGCAAACAGGAAAATAGCTCCTGGCTTTGTTAAAACGGAAAATGTACTAGAAGCTATATGGGAGCTTTTTTGCTTTATAACAAGCATGAACAATGGAAGTGTTATCATGGAAAAGATGAAAAGAAACTCCAAATACCATAGATGCAATCCCATCCATGCAAAATTTCCTCCTAATACATAGAGGCCATCAAAGTAGTGCGGATAAAAGTCAATGAAAGAACCACTAAACTGACCGTGTGATGCTCTTTCAATATATACCTGCACAGGCACTATGATGACAAAAGTACAAAATATCAGGGGTATTATAAGCCTTTTAAATCTCTCAAGTATGTATTGTTTTGGAGATCTCCTCGTGAGAGAATAATAAGATGACATTGCAGAGATCATAAAGAACAAAGGCATCATCCATATTTCCAAGACATCCAGAATTATTGAACTTCCAGGGGAGAGCATATTGTTTTTGACATGCCAGTATTCAAGATTGAAAAATCTACCACAATGATATAAAAATATAGTTGTCATCCCAAAAATGCGTATTCAATCAATGTCGTAACGTCTTTCTACTTTCTCTTTTGAAGAAGTTCTATTATCCATAATAGATTGCATCTCGGTTCCAACTCCTTTTCCACTCCCATTATAGATCTTCAGCATTCAGCTATTTATATTGTATCTGTGGGCATCAAGGATCTTTCTCTGGATTTCCTACTGTGTTAAACTCGAAACAAAATAAAAAACAATATATATGCGTTTCATTTAAGTTAAAACTACCAGTTCAGTTCATCCCTATCTAAGTACCACCCTCCCCCCTTTTAATCTGAACTGGTTTTCATCTTTTCTTATTTCACTGTCTTTGACAGATATTTTTAAAATATTGCTCTGCATAATGTACAGTTAGATGAAATGTGATTATTGTCATGGGGAAATACGTGGTATGAAGTGTTTGAGGATTCCATATAAATGCCACTTTTGTGGAGGATCTTTCTGTCTGAAGCACCGCTTGCCAGAATATCATGATTGCAAAACTGCACATCTTCATAAAAGAGACAAGGATCAGAAATAAGCTCCAGCTGCTAAAGCATGGAATGTTCAAATTTTAAGACCGGAACAAAATGAAAATGAATTTATATCATATTTGAGTTTTAAAGACGTGCATCCAGTTCAGGTTAATGTACCACCTAAATCATTTTTCCCTGGACTGGAAACCAACCTTTGATCCTTGCTTTTTTAGGTCGTTTATATACTTTTTACTATTTATCTATATACGGCCACTACTCTATTTGTTCGAAGCTAAGAAGCTTTTATTTTGAGCTTTGTTTAACTTTAATGGCAGGGTAAGAAACAGTCGTATTACTTGTGCTGTCCTTTTCAGGATCTTTTTCAGTGGTTACTGTATAGGTTAAGCCATCGGTTGTGACTGTGATATTTCCATAAAGGTCAGTTCTGTAAACTGTGGATGTGTTCTGCAATCTTTGCAGTATCTCTGAATGGGGAGTGTCATTTTCATTATCATGTCCGGCTTCCATAATACTTATATCGGGTTTTACCTCCCCTATGAAATCCTCTCCTGAATTGTTTACATGGCTACCTACTTTAAGGATATCGGAGTCCACATAATATCCTTCGTACATGATACTTTCTTCTGCTTGAAGGCCAGCATCACTCATGAGAAGGAATGATACATTATTATCTACAAGCCTGAGCACCAGAGAATTTTCATTGATGTCTTCAAATAACCTTTTTGGCGGGTTCAATACCTGAACTTGTATACCTGAAGCAAAGGCCAGTGCTTCTCCACGTTTTGGTGATTGGTATTGAATGCTTTTATTTTGAATAATACTAAGCAGATTTTCATAACTTTTATTCATGTATAAGTATCCAGAGTCTACGAACTTTCCCACTGGGTATTCATTCAATATGTCAATTATACTGCCGATGTTTTCTGGATATGGATGAGTCCAGACTACAATATCGATAATAGAAACTCCGTGATCCTTAAGGAATACCGAGACATTGGCAGCCTTGTCACTTCCCCCTGCATCGATGAGCATTGTTTTATTAGCATATTCAACAAGGATTGAATTTCCCTGGTCCACATCTATGAAGTGAACTGTAAGGTTGCTTTTTTGAGTGCTAGATGGCGATTTTTCAGGAGATGAATATTGGTTTTCAGAAGTGTTCCAATTTACAGTGTTATTTGATATCTCTTCGGGAGTGACATTCTCCGGTGTGGCATTTGTTATATTTTCATAAGTTTGATCTGTAGAATTCACCGAGCGTTTAGCCGGTTCTTGAAGTAGGACACCAAGCATTACAAGCAGAATAAACGCTATTAGTATCCATTTCAGTTCCTTTCTGATATTATCCCCTCTACTCTGTAGACAAAGTATGCCTTAAGATCCAATGCAGATAAACTTTTCTTGTTTATTATTAGTTTTCTATTGGAGAGGCAAATAGCACTCTTTTCTATTAAATGAGTAGCAATCCCCGCTGCCAATCGTTCACTATGCGTATGCCTACTCTTGTATCGTCTATTTCGCCTTTCTTTTTCAGGCAGTTGGTTTGTCTGCCAATGATTTCAAGCACATCGTAGGAGTCTTGGTTCTCGATGGTGACTTTGTAGAAAGCTTCCAGGGCAGGCTTGTTTTCCTCACACATTTTCTCGATGATCTTTAATGCTACCCCTATGGGATCTTTGAGATGAGTAGCGTCCTTTATACCGAGCATCCCTTGCATGTATTCATCATGCTCGTCAAACGGTATCACTCCGGGTGTATCGATGAACTTGATGCGTGATCCTGCATTCACAAGCTGCACACCTTTTGTATGGCCTGAGATGGAAGAAGTACTGGCACGATGCCGTCCCGCCACTCCATTGATAACTGATGATTTTCCAGTATTCGGATATCCAAGGCTGCCTACAAGTATGTCCCGGTCCTTTATATTGGCAAGTTCAAGAATCTTGTGCCTAAGCATCGTTGTTCCGAATCTCTCTTTGCTGGATATGAATACAGTAGGTGCAATCTTCGACAAGCGGGATTTTGTTTTTTCAAGGTTCTCCTGTGATACAAGATCGCATTTGCTCATGACTATAATAAAAGGTTTTTTGGCATATACTATTTCAGCTTCTACTTCGCTGTTCCGGGTTTCATCTGGAAACCGGGCATCTACCACTTCAAGCAGGACGTCCGCCTTTCTAATAACATCCTTTACCATTACCTTGTAGCTTGCCATGGTACAGGTAATGCTTCGTGAGCATATAAGGATGTCAGAGTAGAATCTAACTCACCTATAATCTATTATATTATATATTAACGAACTACTGTTAATAGCAAAGTATATATCCTGTTAGTAATGTAATACTAACTGCTTAGCATGTCTGTAAAACAAATCTTTGAGAAAATTGGGGCATTTATAGAAAAGCGGCCCAAAACAATAATT
>MVQW01000132.1 GCA_002067265.1 Methanomethylovorans sp. PtaU1.Bin073
GGGGCTGGATGTTACTGCTATGTGAACAATCTGCTAAGAGGCATAATGAATAAGCTTGTGGGCAACTATGATGTGCTTATCATTGATGCTGAAGCAGGGCTTGAACATTTCAGCCGAAAAATATTCAAACAGGTTGATGACCTCATAGTAGTAACTGATGGATCGCGCAGAGGTCTTGGAACTGCAGAACGTATCCGTGAGCTGGTAGGAGAACTGGAAACTGATGTGAATCACATATATGTGATCGCTAACAAGGTTACTGACAGTACCCGGGAAACGATCGCTAAGACCGCTGCACAACTGGGACTGGAAATTATAGGGATGGTCCCAATGGATGAAATGATAGTACAAAAAGACCTTGCAGGGCAGCCACTTATGGAGCTATCTGACGACTCTCCTGCTGTTAAGGAAGTAGAGAATATTTCCCGGAAATTAAATTTGTAAAGCTCTTTGATTTATGGTGGAATGAATATGGCAAAGAAAACCAAACTTACTGATATAGCGAGCATATTCAAAGATTTGAATATCGAATCTCTTGATGGCGTAACCATCGAGGGAGATATCGAACTGAATATTACAGGCAGTGGCGGGCTTAATCCTGCATTGGCCTATGCACTTGGGCAGGAGATATCACAGATATCTCTGCACATGGCTAACATTGGAAGGATACTTGGATATCCTGTAGACCAATTATTCGCCCAGGGTGCTGGCATGGGAATTCCCAGTGTTCCGACACCTGCCTCAAAGGCAACAATGCAAGAGTTATTGTCTGCTAAATTTGAAGTGTCAAAAGTAAAGAACTGGACCAACCCCATACAGGAAGTAACACTTGGTGCAACCTCCGCTGACGGTGGCTCAAGGAAGAGCACTGTCACACTAGGCGGAGAAAACGCTCTTCCATATTACTTTGATGCAGAAATGCCTCATCGTAACTACATCACCATGGATGTCTTTGACATGCCCATAGGTATGGCCAAGGCTGTAAAATCTAATTATGAAGATGTCATCAACGACCCGGCCGAGTGGGCAAAGAAAGTTGTCAGAGACTTCAATGCAGATATGGTTACAATACACTTGATTTCTACTGACCCACTTATAAAGGACACATCAGCCCGCGATGCAGCTAAGGTCGTAGAAGATGTGCTGCAGGCTGTGGACGTACCCATAGTAATCGGTGGTTCCGGTAACCCGCAGAAGGACCCCGAGGTACTGGAAAAAGCCGCAGAGGCTGCTTCAGGTGAACGTGTATTGCTTGCATCCGCAAGTCTGAACCTGGATTATGAGAGGATTGCAAAGGCAGCTGTGGACAACGGCCATGTCGTGTTGTCCTGGACACAGCTTGAGATCAATGCACAGAAAGAGCTTAACAGGAAACTCATGAAGCAGTGTAATGTCCCCAGAGACAGTATTATAATGGACCCAACAACAGCAGCCCTTGGTTATGGTCTGGATTATGCTTACACCAACATGGAACGTATAAGACTCGCTGGTCTGATGGGTGATGACGAGTTGACATTCCCAATGTCCTCAGGCACTACCAATGCATGGGGTGCCCGTGAAGCATGGATGGTTTCATCACCACTGCCACAGGACTCTGAATGGGGTCCCAGAGAATACCGTGGTCCAATATGGGAAATCATTACCGGTCTGGCCTTGTCCCTCGCAGGCAATGATATGTTCATGATGATGCACCCAACTTCTGTGCAGGTTCTCAAGGAGATAACACAGACACTTTACGGCTCCATAGAATCAAAACCTGTGGATATAAGCAACTGGATAGGAGCGGAGGTGTAAAACATGAAGATCAACAGTCCACTTGAAGCATATAAGTACCTCCCGGCTACAAACTGTGGTGAGTGCGGTGAACAGACATGTATGGCCTTTGCTGCACATCTGATCGATAGATCCAAGAAACTCGCAGAATGCAAGCCAATCCTTGAAGAAAAGTTTGCCAAGAAGTTCAAAGAACTGCAGACACTTCTTGCTCCGGAGATCCGTGAAGTTGAAGTAGGCGTTGGCGAGAAGGCAGTGAAGATCGGCGGAGACGATGTATTGTATCGTCACAGACTTACATTCTTTAACCAAAATGCACTCGCCTATGATGTATGGGACACCATGCCTGAAAATGAGTTTGTGGAGCGAGTCAAGAAGATCGATGACTTTAAGAAGTTCTACGTGGGCAGCTTCCTTACACTAGACATGGTAGCTGTCAGATGTGTCTCAAAAGACCCAAAGAAGTTCGCTGATGCAGTGAAAAAAGTCATGGAGAATACTGACTTACCAATGATTTTGTGTTCTTTTGACCCGGCCGTACTAAAGGCTGGTCTCGAAGTCGCAAAAGACAAGAACCCACTGCTATATGCTGCAAACAAGGATAACTGGCAGCAGGTTGCAGAGCTTGCAATTGAATATGATGTTCCAGTGACATTGTTCTCACCTGATGACCTGGATACTCTCAAGTCCCTTGCAGTGACATTCGCAAAGATGGGGACTGAAAAGCTCGTGCTTGACCCAGGAACCTTCCCCACAGGCAAGGACCTGAAGAAAACCTTCACCAACTTCCTGAAGATAAGAAGAGCTGGAATCGAGGGTGACAAGGATATTGCTTATCCGATCATGGCAGTTCCGCTTACTGCATGGATGACACAGGACGATGTTGTTAGTGCCTCATATTGGGAAACTGTCGTTGCATCTATATTTACCATAAAGTATGGTGATATAATGATAATGCACAGCCTCGAAGGCTATGCTCTGCTGCCACAGCTGCACATAAGGGACACCATCTACACAGACCCCAGAAAACCTGTGAGCGTACAGCCAGGAATGAACAAGATAGGCAATCCTGACAAGGACTCTCCTGTGCTGGTGACAACCAACTTCGCTCTTACTTACTACACAGTAGAGAGCGACCTTGCTTCCAGTAAGATCAATTGTTACCTTTGGGCCATAGATACTGACGGCCTGGGTGTGGAAGCTGCAGTAGCTGGTGGTCAGCTTACAGCGGCCAAGATCAAGAAAGGTATCGAAGATTCCGGCTTTGACCTTAAGAACGATACAACCCATAACAGCATAGTCCTTCCGGGTCTTGCAGCACGTCTGCAGGGTGACCTGGAAGATGAAACCGGTGCAAGAATATTGATTGGGCCTGCAGACTCCGGAAGGCTCCCTGGCTGGATGGAAAAGAACTGGCCTCCAAAACCAAAGTAAAAATATAGTGTCCGTGTTTTACGGA